>JBBQLD010000177.1:0-8904 GCA_038327555.1 Chitinophagales bacterium | reverse complement strand
TCACTTAGCAGCAACGCCTATTTATGCAGTGTTATCGGCGATGACGAGGATGGAGTCAAGTTTTTAGAAAAACTCGATGCCTGCCAGTTGCATCGGATGGGCATACACGTCTCTGCAAATCGACGCACGACCGTCAAAACTCGAATCTTGGGAAATCATCAACAAATGCTTCGAATTGACCGGGAAGATACCCATGATATTGACTCGGATGAAGCGCAAAAACTTTTGTCAAAGATCATCTCTATTCTAGACCAGGCATCCATTACGGTCATTATTTTGCAAGATTACAACAAGGGCGTTTTGACAGAATGGTTGATCCAAAATGTAATTAGCGAAGCTAAAAAACGTGGAATATTTACGGCAGTAGATCCCAAAAAAGGCAATTTTTTTGCATTTAAAGCGGTAAATTTATTCAAACCCAATTTGAAGGAAGTTCGGGAAAGCATACCATTTCCTATCTCCACAGAAGAAGCGTCTCTTCAAAAAGCCTCTGATTTTCTGCGCGAAAAACTGGGTAATCAATATAACATGTTAACCCTATCTGAAAAAGGATTATTTTTGGACGGTGGTACGGGCGGGAAACGCTACCCAACTATCCCAAGAATTATTGCTGATGTGAGCGGTGCAGGTGATACGGTGATTAGTGTTGCAGCCATGGGCCTTGCGGTGGGTTTAGATTTGGAGACCGTAGCCATGCTCTCTAATTTGGCGGGTGGACAAGTGTGTGAGCTACCGGGAGTGGTTCCCATAGACCGCGTACTTTTAGAGCGGGAATTGGCGAATTTTTAAGGTAGGACTAATCAGGACTACTGGACATTTTGATACTGGACTTATGCTCTTTTTATTTTAAAATTCTTCGTTATGAAAGCTTTCTTTACTCTTTTTGTCGCGCTCCTGCTCCTTCCACCCGCTTTTGGACAAACGGAACGCCAAGCCCCAGACACGCTTTTGGTGCAGACTTTTGAGGGAGATATTGATCCTACTGACACCATGTTGACAGAACCCACTGGCGATGATGAACAATGGGTGAACTACGACCAGGATAATAAAAAGGGGCTTTGCGTTTTCAATGGGCTGACCCCAAAAGGCTGGTATTGGGAAAGCGACCTTGGTTTTAGCAACCCTTCCATGACCGAAAATAACGCCTTCACCAGTTGCTCGTACCTCGATTCCGGTTCACCGCAAAACCGAAACTGGCTAATTACCAGCCCCGTCTACATCCCCGATGATACCTACTGGCTTTGCTGGCGTTCACTTACATACTATGGCCCTGACTTTATGGACGGCTACCATGTGCTCGCTTCTACAAGCACCAATCTGACTGCTGCTTTTACCGATACTCTTTTTAGTGCTGCTCAAACCGTGGAATCATTTCAAACGGGTTCTCTAGATCTAAGTGATTATCTTTTCAGCAATGGTTATATTCACGCCAACGGCTATACCGATACGTCTTACTTTTTTAAAGATGTCGAGCCAAATGGAACGTTTTATCATGGTAAAATGGAGCCTCACAGCGAAAGTCTTGCTGCTTACGCAGGCCAAACCATTTACCTGGCCTTCCTCCACGATTCCTACGATGATTTTCAATTACAAGTAGACGATATTCTGGTCACTAATACCTATGTAACCGCGAATAGTCCATCCAAATTCCTGTATTTTAATGTTTTGCCGAATCCTGTGCAGGATTTTGCCTTTTTGAATTGGGAAAGTGCAACACCCCAAGAAGGGCGTTTGAGCGTGGTCGATCAATCTGGCAAAATAGTTTTTGAAAAGCAATTTAACACCCGAACTGCGGGACAAATCCATTTGGATGTTCAAGGGTTTGCGCAGGGGACTTATTACTGCAAACTAGAAACGGCTACTGGGCAGGCGACCAGGTTATTGGTTAAGATTTGATCAGGTTTTTTTTGACGGTTTTTTTTTATAATAGGTTTTTTTTGACAGGATGGACAGGATTTTTACATGACTATTCATCCTGTCAAAAAACCATCTCCATCTTCATACGCAGACTATTTCCCGTCCAGAAATATCATCGGCCGTTCGGCAATATCCTCCGTCACTTCTCCAGGGTATAGAAAAGCCCGGTCTCGAAACAATTCGCGTAATTCTGCAGCATCCAAAGCGGTGAGTTTGGACGCAAATTGTTCTGCTCGTTCGAAGCAATATTGGAGGCGATCGAGCAAAAACTGATAATCTTTTACCCAAATAACGGTATTGGCAGGCAGGATGCGAAAAAGAGAGACTTTCTGATCCTGACGGAATCTTGTACTCAGGTTTGGCACAATGCTCAGCGTGGAGAGATTGCGCTGCGAAAGTTGGGAAGTGGGATCAAAAGTTCGAATGGTTTCTACTTCATCATCAAAGAGTTCGATGCGATACGGGAGTTCGTTTCCGTAGGAAAAAAGATCGATAATCCCTCCTCTGATAGAGAATTGCCCGGGCTCAAAAACAAAGTCAGCCCGCTCAAATCCGTATTCAATCAACACCTGAATGACGAAATCTGCATCGAGTTTTTCGCCTTTTTTTATTTCAATTCGGCTTTGATTCAGCACCTCCGGCTTCACTACTTTTTCAAACAAAGCTTCTGGATAAGTGACAATTACCCCAACCGCACTTGCTGCCGTTTCAGTGGCCGTCATTTTGCTGATCACCTCTGAGCGCTGAAGCATCTGTGTGGGATTCAGGTCATCAAAAAACGCTGGACGTTTGAAGGAATCGGGAAAAAAATAGACGGCTTCTCCAGCTAGCAAGCCTTCCAGGTCATTTTGCCTATACGCGGCTTCTTCTTTTGAATTAGCTATGAAAAGATGGCAAGTATTGTCCGGCGATTTTTGACGATTGACGGTTGCGGCAACCACAAAAGATTCCTGCGCGCCCGTGAGGCCGGTGAGTTTGATCCGCGCCGCTGTGGCTTGGTTATCAAGTGTTTGAGCGATTTTTACTACCGCTGGATGCTTGCGGTATGCTGCGAGAAGGTGAGAGAGGTTGCTCATAAAATAGAGCGCAAAGGTAAGTGCTAAGCGGCACTCCGTTCTAACCAAAACTCAGCACTTGTACCGTCAGCGGCGCACGGACGTATCGCATCGTCTCCGGATCACTGAATAGGCGGTACAGCTTGGGGAAATCCGAGCCAAGGAGCGGTCTGACGGCCAACCGAGCAGTTTAAAATATTGTCATTTGTCAAAAAACGCCAGCAAATCGCTCATGGTTTCTTTAAGATCCTTGCGATTGACTACCAGATCCATAAATCCATTTTCCAGCAAAAATTCGGAAGTCTGAAACCCTTCGGGCAGGTCTCGTTTGATCGTTTCACGAATAACCCGTGGGCCGGCAAAACCAATGAGTGCTTCAGGTTCTGACAAGTGAACATCTCCCAGCATAGCAAAGGAGGCCGTCACACCGCCTGTGGTAGGGTCAGTCATGAGTGAAAAATATGGAAGCTTGGCTTTGGCCAACAAGGTTAGTTTGGCGCTGGTTTTCGCCATCTGCATCAGCGAAAAAGCACTTTCCATCATACGCGCGCCACCACTTTTGGAAATAATGAGCAAGGGGCTTTTCACCTCCAGACAGTAGTCGATGGCCAAGGAGATTTTTTCTCCAACCACAGCTCCCATAGAACCGCCAATGAATGTAAACTCCATACATGCCAACACCAATTTGTGTCCGTTCACATTGCCTGCACCAATCGTAAGCGCATCGTTTAGGCCGGTTTTTTTGCGGCTGTCTTCGAGGCGTTTATCGTAGGGCTTAAGGTCTGTGAAATTCAGGAAATCTACCGAGATCAGATCATCATGAAGGGTAATATAGTCTTGATTATCAAAGAGAATCTCGAAATATTCCTCCGAGCCAATGGCGGTGTGATAATCACATTTGGGACATTTGTAGAAATTGTCGTGGAGTTGTTTAGTCGTGCTAGTCTCCTTGCATTTTTTGCACTGAAACCAGATGCCTTCAGGCACGTCTTTTTTGGACTTAGTGGCAGTAGTAATGCCTTCGCGCAAGCGTTTGTACCAACTCATGGGACGATAGTTTGATTGACTGTTATTGGTGCTTTGGGCGGGCAAAGATAGACAAGGACAAATGTGGATGACTTAAATCTGAAAAATCATTTTTAAAAGGGAGACGAATGGAGACTTTGATGTATCTATGTCTAAAATAATTTCTCATGAAAAAACATCTACTATTACCCATCCTCACAAATTTGCTTTTTGCATTTGTTTTCAATGATCCTTTGTCCGGGCAATGTAATGCTGTGCCCTGTACAGTGCCTACACCCTACGTTAATGCTCAGGACGCTTGTATTTTGCCAAATCCGGCAGCCCTGGACTGCTATTTTGGCGCTACAATGTTTACGCCTCCGGAATCATTTCCTCCATCCTGGTGTACTACTGTTGAAAATAATCACTTTTTTGCCTTCACGGCAGATGCTCCTACCGCATCTTTTGAAATCTGCACCTATGGTTGCATCTCCGGCGAAGGGATTCAAGCGGCAGTCCTTTCTACTACAGATTGCATCATTTTTGAATTTGTATCACTTTGTCTTGGAAATATTGTTAGCGGTTCCTGTGCCCAATTGCTCGCCACCGGACTTACTCCCGGAGTAGTGTATTTTCTGATGATTGACGGAAATGCCGGAGCAGTCTGTGATTATTCGATCAATGGAGCGTCCCCCACCATCATTGGACAAACAGGGGGTCTTTGTTTGCCTAACGCATCGGCAACCTACACGACCAATACCATCTCGAGCTGGTCAATAAACCCTCCAACAGCAGGCTCGATTCAGGGAAACCCTGTCGGAACTTCTGTGAATATCAAGTGGTCAGAAACTGGCCCTGCGCAAGTATGTGCACAGTCGCTTAGTTGTTTGAACGCACCTGAGTTTTGCCTACATATTTTAATCGGAGTAAACTTACAGCGTAATGATACCGTTTCACTGTGTGAAAACTTTACGGTGGAATGTGCCGGACATGTTTATTCTTCTCCTGGCAATTATACCGTCACCCTTCCTTCCTATCTGGGTTGCGACAGTACAGTGAACTGTATAGTGAACCTGATTCCAACCAACACGACCGTTGCCATTCAAGCCCCACAAGGCCAAACGATCACTTGCCTCCATCCAACGCTGCTGCTCCTTTCCCAGAACGACCCTACTGTGTCGCACCTTTGGAAGAACGTGGGTGGTGACACACTGGGCACGGGAAATTCCATTTTTGTAAGCACACCAGGGTTTTATTTCCTTGAGGTAAAATCGTCCACTGCCGGAATCAACTGTTCTGCTCAGGCAAAAATACTCATCAAACAAAACACTTACCCTCCTCCTGTTACTGCAATGGGCGGCACACTTGATGCCGCACACCCAACGGTACAACTCATGGGCAATAGTATTATTTCGGGGGTCACTTATCTTTGGACTGGCCCAAATGGGTTTACATCAACCCTGAAAAAGCCGATTGTTTCCGTTCCAGGGTTTTATACCCTGACAGTCACCAACCCTCCAACAGGCTGTACAAATAGTATCACAGTAGAGGTAATAGTTATGAATTGAGCCATTAGGATACAATTTAAAAAACGGCCCTTTCCGCAAACGCAGAAAGGGCCGTTGAATTTTGATCGCTAAAAAAAGCTAAATCACCACCAGCATCTTCGTCACCGTGGAACCATTCACCTTCACCTGATAGAAATAATTGCCTGGGCGCAGGTCGCCACGATTGAACGTAACTCGGTGTGTCCCGGAAGGATAGGTACCTTCAGCTACTGTTTGTAGCATTCGACCGCCGGAATCCAACAGGGAGATGACCACTTGGCCACCTTCCGAGGTAAATGTGAAAGTAGTGCCACCGTGGAAGGGGTTGGGGAAATTACTCACTGCTGTTACGTCTTGTTTCTGAATCACCTGTGTTCCTGACGCACCAGCCTTGAAAATTGGTAAAATCGGGAACGTTTGCCCCAAGATACTCTCTGGATTGGCAATACCGAACCAGTCTTTCAGCGCACTGGCATAGATGGAGCGGAAATCGTGTTGCATGGGGATATCATAGGAAACGAGTGGATTGTTCGAGATCACAGGATTATCTCCAATAATACCCGGAATAACCTCTTTACCAAACACAAACAATGGCGCAGCTGCACCATGATCTGTACCCGTGCTGGCATTGGAACCTATGGTTCGGCCAAATTCTGAGAAAGTCATGCCTGCTACCCGATCATCGACGCCCAAGAGTTTTAGATCGTTTTGGAATGCACCTACTGCTTCTGACAACGTGCGAAGCAGGTCTGCATGGAGTCCCTCGGCATTTCCAAAAGTACCATCCACTTGGTCGCTATGGGTATCAAAGCCTTCGAGGGTGACAATATAAATCGGAGTCGTCAAGCCGCCGCTGATCAATTGAGCTACAATGCGAAGTTGTTCAGCCAGGCGGTTTTGTGCAGGATATGACGCCAAATTCTGTCCATTATCTGCTGCGCTTTTTACGGAATCGTAATACTGCTGAGCTTGCTGTGTAACCAGACGGACAAACTCCAATTCTTGACCGTAAGGCGTGTTTGGGGCTGGCTCTGGAATATCACTTACGAACTGATAAAAAGCGTCTGGATCTGTGATACCCATACCCATGGGTACTGTATTGCCCATCAAGGCAAGCGATACCACAGCACCGATTTGGATGGCCAGCGGGTCAGGATGGTCAAGATTGGGATAACCATCTGGGAACATAGGGTTTTGGCTTTGTAAATAACGCCCAGCCCAACCAGTTTCCAGGTTTTGATCAGCGTCTGAAGCTGACATCCAAATATCTGTGGAGCGGAAGTGGGAGTAATCCTGATTAGGATAGCCAACATTCTGCACTACCGACATTAGGCCGTCATTATACATATTTCGCATGGCAGTCATGACGGGGTGGAAACCGTTTTTGATCGTGCCATTCAGGTTTAATATTTGGTTTTCATTGATCAGTACATTAGCACGGTTGACCGCAAGATTATCGTATTGATCTAGCGGAATGAAGGTATTGAGGCCGTCGTTGCCCCCATTAAGTTGAATGAGCACGAGCACACGGTCTTGTGGATTGCCACCCTCTGCCAATGCACGCAGAAATGGAACTTGAGCCAAGGGATTTAGGGCAAAGCCTTGGTGCTGGAACGTGGCCCAAGCAGCCTCCAGACCTGTATTGCGGAGAAAACTTCTTCTTTTCATTAGTGTTATTTTTTTTATTAATTTGGTGATTTGTTGATTTGGTTATACGGTTATTTGGGGATTTGGGGATTTGTTGTGCCAGAGCTTGGAACTTACTCCAATTACTAAAAAACGAATACCAAGCCCTGGCACAACAAATCCCCAAATCCCCAAATAACCGAATCAACGAACAATTGAATATTCTAAATCAATTGATATTCAGCCAAATTCATAACATATTTGTGAAGACTAGCCAGCTTAAACCATACGGTTTGATACGCCATTGGATCGGTTGGATTATTGGCCAGATTGTTCCAGGCATCCGTCCAGTAGTAGTCACTCGTTTGACCGGAAAGGAGAATGCTTTTAAGGAACGTCTTTTTCAACAATGAAATCGGCATGGGTAATAATAGCCCCAACACATCGTCGATCAGCGCATTTGGGTCGCTTGGATTGGAGAACTGAGCAGCAAAAGCTACGTGGTTAATAATTAGTTTTTCAGACCCTACATCTGCCCCGGCAAAAGCCAGGACATCCGTGATTATGTTGCGATTTCGGATGGTATCGCTACTGATCCAGACCCGGTAATAATTTGGCGATTGGCGGTATGCTTGCCAGCCTGCTACATTAGGCGGGTCGCCTGGCAACATTTGTAGTGCGCCACAGAAATAGTTGATGCTAGTCCGAATGGAGTATTGATCAAGTAGTGTAGGGCTTGGAAGACTCAGATTGTAGTTGCGCAAAAGCCCAATAGTCAGATCAAGGGGATTTTTGATTTGGCAGCCTTTGTTTGCGGCATCAAAAAAATGCTCGCTTAAAAGCAACGCACGTATCACCGGGAGGATTTCGTAGTTGTTGTCTCGGAAAATCTGTGCCAGGGGCACAATCACCTCATTTTCTACCTGCGCATCAATTTTGTAGTATATAAAAAATCGGTAAATCTCCCTACAAATGAATAGGGAGACTTCCTCTTTCTGAAGAATCATATTTAGGAGCGCATCTAGCTCTGTATTGCCATTGCTGCTTCCAGCTATTTGTGTATTGTTGTAAAAGGAGGAAAAGACTTTGTAGCCTTGATCATGCAAATTTTGGTAAAAAACAACTTCTCCATTGGCATCAAAAGTCCAACCCGTGAGTATCCGTGCTGCAACTACCACATCGTCTTCAGAATAAGAATTAGCAGATTCCTTACCTACCATGAAAAGCTCTTGCAATTCGCGCGCATAATTTTCATCCGGGGCGACCACATTGTTGAGATAGCCGTTGAGAAAATAGAGCATGAGCGGGTCAAGGGTCACCGCTTTTACAAATGCCTTAAAATTACCCAGGGCATTATCTCTAAGCATTTCATTGTGTTTATAAGCTGCTTTCCCGCTGAATAATGCTTCGGTTTTAGTGGCAAAGTGGTTGTGCCAAAACAGAGTCATTTTCTCCTGGATATTGGCCTCTCCTTCAATCATCCGATTAGTCCACCAGCCGCGCCAGCTTTCAATGCGGTAGCCTTCTGCATTCACATCGTAAGGGGCGTTGATCCAGGTATCGCCGGAGGCAACCTTTGGATCAATGTAAAGATTCTGCGGGTCGTAATTGTTGTAATTATTGATCGGAGGGTCAGGAGGCGTAGTCGGCACAGTAAGCATTGCATCAACAGCAGCCTCAGCGTTTCCAAGAGCTAACATCTGATCCAGATCTGCTTTTTTGAGTCCAAAAGTGGTGCGTCGGAGCAAGTGAGC
>JBBQLD010000176.1:0-8908 GCA_038327555.1 Chitinophagales bacterium | reverse complement strand
GCTGCGGGTAGAAACCGTGCGCGAAACCCTACGCGAAGAACTTGACCTTCTGCTCGTGGACGAGTTCCAGGATACCTCGCCCATTCAACTCGATATCTTTCTGCAAATCAGCCAACTAGCCAGGCATTCCATCTGGGTAGGTGATCCAAAGCAGAGCATTTACGGCTTCCGGGGTGCTGAACCTGCGCTCATGAAAGCCATCATCCATGCTACTGGCGGGGTGAAAGACGAGAACATACTTAAAAAATCCTGGCGCAGCAGGCCCGACATCGTGTATGCCACGAATGCCATTTTCGAGCGGGCGTTTGAGGGAATGCCAAGGGAGCAGATTGTGCTAGAACCAGCCATAAATGATGATGGTTTAGGGTTTAGGGTTGAGAGCGAAACACTCGGCTCAACCATCAACCCTCCACCCTCAACAGCCCTCCATCATTGGCATTTTCGGTCAGAACTGGACGAGCGGCGTCCACCCGGCGCACCCTGGTTCGACAACTGCATTGCTGACCAGGTTCGGATTTTACTGGAACGAAAACCTTTGATTTTCAACAAAAAACGAGACCAAACCCGCCCCATTCGTCCTGGCGACATCGCTATTCTGTGCCGCAGCAACCGCCAATGCCTGAGTATGGCTGATGCCCTGCACCGCGCTGGACTCAAAGCCGCCATTGCCCGAAATGGCCTTTTGGAAACTCCAGAAGCGAAACTCGCCATAGCCTGTTTAAAATATCTGCTCACACCTTCCGATTCCCTGGCCGCCGCCGAGGTTTTGTTCCTGACCGGAAGTCTGGATTTGGAAGAAATCGTGGAGCGTCGCTTGAAATATTTGTCTGAAAACTCGGACTCCCCTATTTATGGCGGCGGCTGGGGCGATGCCCCGATCCTGGATCATCTCCTGGCACTGCGCCATCGAACAGCCGACCTCTCCGCGTCCGAAATCCTGAATCTGATCCTAGAAGAACTCGATCTCCGACGCGCAGCGATCCAACTCGGAAATCCCGACCAACGACTCGACAACCTGGACCGTTTGCGCCGCTACGCCCTTGACTACGAATCTGCTTGCCAGCGATTGCACTCAGCGGCTTCGTTGGGTGGTTTCCTGCTGTGGCTCAATCAGTTGGCCAACAACGAACTCGATGCCCAAGGCTCTGGAGAAACGGAAGACTCGGTAAAAGTGCTCACTTACCACCGCTCCAAAGGCTTGGAATATCCGCTCACCATTTGCCATGCGCTCGAGCAAAATTTGAAAGAACAAGTCTGGGGACTCAACCTTGTGAGCGAAGTAGAAGCGCCCGATTTAGACAACATTTTGGGCAATCGCTGGCTGCGGTTTTGGGTAAATCCTTACGCGGATCAGTTGCGGAATACACCCCTGGAAGCCGCCCTTTCGCAAACGGAAGAATCCGCTGAAGCTCGACGCACTGCGCTCGAAGAAGAAGCTCGATTGCTTTACGTCGGCCTCACCCGAGCACGAGATTACCTAGTATTTCCAACCACTGGCAAGGGCACAGGCTGGCTCAACCGGGTGTTCAGTCACGGCGACGACAGCATCCCAACCCTTGACCCAAACTCCGATGAAACCCCGTTTTACCACGCAGAAATGCCCGTTCCGATTGAAACTGAAATCATTTACAAGCCCAAAGATTTTCCGGAAACATTACCTGATGAATCGCCTGTAAAATATCACGCTACACGCCAGGGCAAATCCCCGAAAATCCGTCCGCCTTTGTGGATCGATACCCAGCATGAAATGCCACCCGGTATTGAAGCTACGCTTGGTGCACCTGTGGCTTGGGGTAATTGGCTGGAATTCAAAGGCGAATACGAACCTGCTATTGGCAAGGCCGTTGCCACTTTTTTAATGGCCGACGACCCAACTCTCGCGCATTCAGCGCGCCTGGCGGTTGCTCAAAAGCAGTTGCAAATCAGGGGCGTGACGGAACAGGTCTCGGCGGAGCATTTGTTGCGGCAATCGGAGGAATTTCGGGCATTTTTGGAGCAGAAATTTCAACCCAAAAAGGTATTGGGCAAATATGCGGCGGAGAGCCTCCTCCTCAATCCCTCTCCCACGGGAAAAGCAGGCAGCCGTCTGCTAAAGCTAGAGGCCGATTTATTTCTTAAAACGGAAAAAGGATGGGTAGTAATTGCCTTTGCGCCCTTTGCAGAGGGCATGAAAAAATGGAAGCAACTGGCGATTGGGCTTGCGCCAGGTTTGGCCTGGTGGCAGGCATTGAAAAAGCGGTCAGACGACTTGGAGTCGTCAGACCGCTTGGTGGAGTGCTGGGTGGTGTTTGGGCTGGAAGGGCAGGGGGTGGAAGTGGGGTTTTACGTTTCCTAAACCTTGGAGGGTTTAGGAAACGTAAACGGGAATTGATGGCCGAATTTAAACTCAATGTTGCACCACCAACTTTCGCGTTACCAATACTCCATTTTCACTTTGGACCATCACTTCGTAAAGTCCGTTGGGCCAGTTGGCTGTCTGGATATGCAGCGATTCACCAGAAACGGTGTCCCTCCATTTCAAACGCCCCAAGGCATCCAAGACCCGGACGGCACAAGTCACTTCGGGCGTTTTGTCAAAAACCAACCATGTCTCGTTAGAAACAGGGTTGGGCAGAAGTGCAAAGCCAAGAGCCGGAACAATCTTGACGTCTTCTGTGCTTACCGCGATGTCTCTTTTCCAGAGACCCAGTTCGCCCCCGCCCTCGATTTCACCACAAGCATATAAAGTGTTTCCCTGAAGTGTGGCTAATAACTGGTATTCAATGGTTGGGAGGCCAGTTTCTATGCCGCTCGTCCAAGATTGTCCTCCATTGGAAGAAAGAAACAAAAGCGAGTTAAAAAACTGTTGATTGGTGCCAATGAGACATAGATGCTCCGCATTGCCATTGATTTCGATAATGTATGGAAGTTCTCCTTGGTCGCCGTAAAGCCCTGCGGTAGCGGGTTTCCAAAGGTTGTTCACCCGTCGGTACAATTGGCCGTCTGCATTGGCGAATGGGACATTGGCGGCCCCCCACAACCCATCCACGTAGGAGTTGTTGCCAAGCCCTCCATTTGCCAAACTGAAACTTTGACCGTTGTTGTCGGAGACATAGATATCGTCAGAATCCGCGAGATAGAACTTGTCGCCCACCCCGACGACATGGTCGACGAAGAAGGTATTTGGAGGCGGGCTGAAAGAGCTCCAATTCAGCCCCCAATCCGTCGAACGATATAAGGAATCGGAAAACCATGAGGAAGCAAAGAGATGGGTATTGGTAGCGGTGAACTCAAGCCCGCCGGCAAGCGGATGGCCAGAGTTGTTGTCTGATGGGATGAACTCCCAAGTTTCCCCATTATCAAAAGAGCGTGCAGCACCGTTTCCTATTAAGAGAATGGAATCGCCTTTGGCGAAAAACTTGCTGAATGGGTTGTAACTTTTGCCGTAAAGTGCCCGCCATTCCAAACCTTCATTCTCAGTAATAAAGCAATCGTTGTGGGCAAAAAGATATAGTTTCCCGTTGTGGTAATTTAACCCTTGCGGTAAGAAATATGGCTTGACTGAGCTTCCTAATGCAGATTTCCAGCCCAGGTTCCCGCTCCACCAAGTTCCCGCCTCGTTGTAAGATTTGAAAAAGCCGTCGGAGCCCCCGACATATAACGTGTCGCCCATGCTCTCTAAAGTCAAACTGCTTGGGCCTTGCAGTTGCGTCCAAGTATCACCTTCGTCAGCAGAAACCCATAGACCGTTCCAAATGGCGAAGAGTTTGTTGCCCATCACTTCCATGTCCCAAAGGTTGGAGTAGTTTGCAACCACTGGCGGTGGAAAAACCGCCCAAGATTCGCCCAAATCCGAAGAGCGAAAAACGATGCCTATTGTGTCATAGCTGAACTCTATCAGCGTCGCCAGTTCATTGCTAAAAATTGAAAAATTCGGGAAAGTAATGCCTGTCGCGTCATAAGGGGCCGAATTGGCTTGCCAGCTGAGGCCGTCATCGGTAGAACGGTAAATTTTGTTGGCGGCACACAGGAGCCAAGTATGCTCGAAAATCCTTTTCAAGGCAAATACCTGCCCTTGTGTCTGTAGCACGGTATCCCAGGAGGTTCCGCTATCTGCGCTTCGTAGTATCACAGAATCGTTCACGGCAAAAAAAGTGTTCCCCCAAGCATCAAACAAGTCTGTTTTGGACTGGTTAGGCCAGCTCAAAACAGTCCAATTTGCCCCGTCGTCATTGCTAAAAAAAGCCTGAAAACCATTTGCCTGGAAAGACTTTGTGCTAACGTACAGCCTATTGCCATCGCTCTTGGTTTGTATTGAGCCAAACTGTGTCCCCACAGTTAGACTGGCGGCCTGTTCCCAGTGGATTTTGTCAGTCGTTTTGGCAAGTTTAATTTTGTTATCGATTTTAAAGGAGGTGTACAAGGTTTGTTTGTGCGCCGTAAAATCGTAAAAAATGTAGGCGCCAATAGGGATGGGCAATTCCGCCCATTGTGCAAAGGAAAGGCTGGGGAGAAAGCCGAAACCGGCAAGAATAATAATTTTGTGGTAAAAGGTCATTTTCATGTTAAATAATTTTAGACCGTGAATTTAGGGCATTAAATGTCGCACTTGCACATTTAGGAACGCGGCACCCATAACTTAGTCATTTTAGGTTAACCATTTTTTCATCAGACAACCCTATTTTTCTGCTAATAGTGGGGCTATTTAAAGAAAAATAGGGGCCGTTTGATGGAACAAAGGGTGGCATCAAATGACTAAATTATTGGTGCCGCGTTCCTTACATGCTTTTGAATTTGCTAAAAACAAGCAAATCATGTACTTTAGCGTGACTTTGACCCAGTTACACAAAACTACCTTTTCCTAACTTATGAAAAAAACGCTTACCCTCGCCCTTCTCACATTCATTGCCATTTTTCAAATCCTCGCCCAACCCGCCCAAATTTTCCTTGGAGAAAATGGGCGTGACATCCTCCAGCAATTAATACCTGCGCCCGATGGCAATTTTTACGCCGTTGGCTCCCGGACCAATGGAAGCATGCCTTCGAAAATCTGGTTGCTCAAAATCGGCACAGATGCCCAAATCATTTGGGAAAAAACCTACGCGCTCAACAACACCGACCTAGAAGAGCACGGCTTGGGCCTGAGTATTTTGCCCGACGGCAACCTGATTGTGACTGGGGTACAGCGCAGTGATGATGTTTTTAATCCGGAAACAGCCCTTGCCCTCAAAACCGACGCACAAGGCAATCAGATTTGGAAACGAACGTATGCCAACGTGACCGCTGTTTTCGACGCCGCTCCTGTGGGCAACAATATCATGCTCGTCGGATGGTCAGATTATACAGGTGCGTCCGATGGTGGGCAAATTTTGCTTGTAAATGCCAATGGTATTCTTCAGTGGAAACTTCCCATAGAAGTGTATAGTCAAACCAAAGTACGTCGAATTTTTCCCACCAGCGATGGCAATTACTTGCTGCTGGGTCGAACCAATGTAATCGGGGCGGGGTTTGGTGGCATTTTTCTTCGGAAAATAGAACCCGATGGTACACCGATTTGGGAAAAAGCAGAAAATACCGATTGGGACGAGCTACATCAAGGCTTCAATAACGATTATTACAACCAAGCACTGGGGGCTGTTCAAAAATCGGATGGAAGCGTTTTAATTGCCAACCCAACGGGATACAATGCTGACATTGCTCTGCTCCATTTTTCGGCAGATGGCGAGCTTTTGACAAAAAAAACTTACGGTAGCCCAACCGAAAGAGAAACACCTTACTTTTTACAAATTTTGCCCGATGGGAAAATACTCCTCTGCGGCGAATCCTCTGGCAGCAGTTTTCCGATTAATTATCAGGGATTTGCAATGATCACTGATCCCAATGGGCTTGAACTTTGGCGTCAGTATTATGGAACTAATAGCAGCGATGAACGGCTTTTTGGCGGCGTGGGACTGCCCAGTGGCGACCTCTTGTTCGCCGGAAGCTCCAACCTTCAAGCGGGTGGCGGTACGACACTGTCCGATGGCTGGTTGCTTCGCACCGAATCCGATGGCAACGCTCTCCCATGGACCATCCAGGGCAAAATAGTGGTAGACCTCAACAACAACTGTCAGGAAGACCCCGGCGAACCACCCGCTCGCAATTGGTTTGTCAATGTGACGGACAGTCTGGTGCGCACTTTGAATACCGATGATAATGGCATGTTTGAGCTTCGCACCGGCGATGGAATTGCGGTGGTGACAGCCTTTGCGCCCGGCGCACAATCGGGCATTTGGACTTTTTGTCAAAACGATCTCCCTGTTTTGAACGATGCCGCCCACCCCCTAGCCAACCTTACTTTCTTGGCCCAATCTACGGATGGCGGATGCCCACATACAGAGGTCAGCGTTACCCAGCCCGACTTGCACGCTTGCGATATGAGCCGGTTTTTTGTCACCGTGCAAAACCACGGCGCAGGCCCCTCCAACAGCCTTTTGCTTGAAGTGAAACTCGATCCCGAACTCAGCATCGTTTCGGCTTCCGAGTCTTTCTTTCAAAGCGGCCAAACCATTGCCTTCAGTTTGGATGCGATGTCAGGATTTGCATCAAAAACGATCGAAATCTGGGCAAAACTATCCTGTGATGTTCAAGTAAGCGCCACGCATGCTATTGTTGCCAGCATGAGCCCCATTGAATGTGCCACCGATTGGGACGGCCCGGTTTTCAAAATTGAAGGCCGATGTGAGGGCAATGCTGTAAAATTTGAAATGCAAAACATTGGAGGTAACGCAGGCAGTACGGGCACCTCCTATCGCATCTTAGCCGACGATTTGTTGGTCAATAACAGCACTGCCATTGACCTGCCTGCGAATTCGCCCGCAGAAGTACTTTCCCTCCCAGCCGATGGCCGCACTTGGCGTGTGGAATTGTTGCAGGCCCCTGGCTACCCAGCCCCCAGCCAACCATCTGCCACTGTAGAGGGCTGCGGGACTGGACTTAATGGGCTGCATTCCATCGCGTTGCGGAATGCTTGGCGTTTTGACGATAGCGCTCCGGAAGTGTCTGCAGTACTTGCGCCCAACACCACTGGCCTTGCGGACAAAATTGCTGAAGCCACCCACGGCTTTGGTTTTTACAACTTTATCGGAGACAACGACTGGCTCGAATTCACTGCACGGTTTGAAAACCCACTCCCCACACCAACGGGAGGTGTGGAGTTTCGGTTTACGTTCAGCCCTACGCTGAATGTACGCACTTTCCAGCCCTTGGCTTGGAACGCTCCTGTTTCCTTTAGCTTGGACAACAATGGCGAACTCCGCGTCTATATGCCCGGAGTGACGCTTGATACCAATGGCCCAGGGGCGGTTGCCATGCTGCGCTTTCGTATCCAACCTATGCCGGAAGTACCGCCCGATTCGTCACAATATAGCCTTTTCGTTGCCAGTGGCAAGGCTTATGTAGGAGGCACTGGGCCTTATCTTTTATTCGATGGCTTTCTTAATTATTCCAAAACCTTCCCTTCTGAATCAGACTTTTATAACGACTACGGCCCAGAGGTGCTTCGTTTTGGAGGCAGGAGTGCCGATTTTGGAACAACTTTGGAGCAGGCGGCCGACGGCAATGTGTTCCTAGCAGGTGAAAGCGGTAGTTTTAGTGATAGAACTTATTATGATGGCCTGCTTATAAAAGCCGACACCAAAGGCAAAGCCCTTTGGCTCACTGCAATTGACTTGGGAGATGGCGCTTCCAATACGATCAAGGGTGTGGCTCCTTTGGCCGATGGAGGATGCTTGATTGCAGGGAATTACCTGCCAAAGACTGCCACAAACGGTTATCTTTCAGAATATACCCCATACATCGCCCGGATCAATGCGGCAGGGAAAATGCTGTGGCACAAAAAATTTCGACCCTATGGCAACCAATACGGAGCTTGGGTGAGTGGAATGATCGCTACACAGGATGACGGCGCTCTTGTATTTGGAAATTCCGAAAGTGCGTTTGGTTCCGATCAATATTATCAAAAAATAACCGCCGATGGTGACTTGTTATGGTCTACCACTGAATCCATTGAAGGTTCTGCTTTTGGACCTATAAAAGCATTGGCCACCTTTGACGGAGGCTTTGTATTTGCGGGAACCAATGAAAGCACGGTGCTGGATTTCGGCATTTATCTTGAAAAAATAGATGCAAATGGTACCAAGCTATGGGCCCAAGGGCACAATGCTCAAAACTACCATTACTTTAGTTCGGCAACCACGGCGGCTGATGGAGGCTTTTTAGTGGTGGGTTTTTCCCAATGGGCACCCGACAGCATCAATTATGTGATCACGCCTAGTTTTGTCAAATTCGATGCCCAAGGCTTGTATGAATGGGAAAAGAGGCCGGTTGTTGGGCCTTTCGGCGTTGCTTGGCCATACTGTGTCAAGGCCGATCCTGCAGGAGGGTATTTTGTTGGTGGGGAGGTTTACGCTGACACCCTAGACCATTTTAGCGACCTAATGCTGCTCAAAATTGACGAAAATGCAGACACACTTTGGTGGCGGCACTACGGCGCACGAAACACCGAATGGGCCGAAGACTTACTAGTTACAAATACCAATGAGATAATGCTTTGGGGCTTCAATCAGAGCCGGCCACCACTTTACGATCTTCAATGTGTACTTGTACATACTGACTCCCAGGGTAATGTGCCCACCACTAGCCCAGAGCACTTGCCCCCTGCCACACAGGCCGTGGTGATCCCGAATCCGGCGAAAGACTTGACAAAAGTTATTGTGTTAAATGGAAAAAACAGTCCAATCCATTGGCAGTTGCGGCGTATTTCTGGGGAATGGGTCCAACAGGGAGTTTCATCCGAACCTACGTTCGACATAAACTTAGAGGGACTAAGCTCCGGAATTTATTTACTCACCTTTCCCGGCGATGGCATTGCAGCAAAAAAAGTAGTGGT
>JBBQLD010000175.1:0-8938 GCA_038327555.1 Chitinophagales bacterium | reverse complement strand
GAAACCTGGAACAATAACCCATGTCAGGGCTTAGATTTTGGATTTCAGAGCAATTTTGCCTGGTATTTCGGAAAAGTCCGCATTAATCCCTACAACGCCTCAGATGTTTGGCTGCTCGGGGTGCAAAGTTGGCGATCTCTGGATGGTGGAGAAACCTGGAAGTTGGCGGCGGGTTTTGATCAGGGGGTACACGCCGATCACCACGATCTCGTATTCCTCGGCCCCCAAACCTACTTGCTTGCTACTGATGGAGGCTTGTATCGTTCGGTCGACCAGGCTGTTTCTTGGGAAAAAATCGAAAATATCCCCACAACACAATTCTACAGGGTAGCGTACAACCCGCATCAGCCTGCTTTTTATTATGGCGGAGCACAAGATAATGGCACGAGTGTAGGTAATACCAGTAACCTCGAAAATTGGATTCGCGTATTTGGCAGCGATGGGTTTCAGGCCGTTTTTCACCCAACAGACCCAAATATTTATTATTATGAAGCCCAAAACGGCGCTATTTATGGAACAACGGATGGTGGCAATTTCGATGGTGCGCTCAATGGCATTGACGAAAATGACCGCCGTCACTGGGATATGCAATACGCAATTAGCCAGCATGATCCAGAAGTAATGTACACAGGCACTTATAGAATCTATCAGGGTTTTGGTCACTTGCCATCTTGGACGCCCATTAGCGAAGACCTGACCGATGGTATTGTTTTTGGATCACGCTACCATACCATTACAACAGTGAATGAAAGCCCCATAGATCCAGACCTGCTTTACGTCGGTACGACGGATGCCAATGTATGGCGCGGAAACCCAGCCAGTCAATCCTGGATAAATATCACTGCCGGGCTTCCTGAACGCTATGTTTCAGCAGTAAAAGCTTCGCCCACGGATGCAAATCGAGTGTTTGTAAGCCAAACAGGGTACAAAAGCAATGACTTCGCGGCACACATTCACCGATCTGATGATCAAGGCGCAAATTGGATCCCGATTGTAGGAGATTTACCCAATTTAGCTGTGAATGACCTGGTTATCCTGCCTGGGCATCAAGACACGGTCATTTTTGCGGCCACAGACGGAGGTGTTTATGGTACAACCAATGGTGGCTTACATTGGGAGCGGCTTGGAACGGGAATTCCGACAGTACCCGTGTACAGCCTTGGAATCAATCCTGCTCAGAAGACACTTATTGCGGGCACTTATGCTAGAAGTCTGCTTTCCTTCCCAATTGATTCCTTAAAACTGGGGGAAAATTCAAGCACTTTCGCGCCCAGTGGATATGCCGTGCCTAGCTTAGGGATTTCACCGAATCCAGCTTCCGTTTCGGCGGTATTAACGGTAGGAAATTTGAAATCCGGCCAATTATCGGAGCTCAGCATTGTTGATTTGTCGGGCAAGACAATGCTAAAAAAGCAGGTCAAGGGTTTTGGAAAACATGAAGAAACGATTGATTTGCAGGACTTTGCACCAGGAATTTATTTTGCTTTTGCACGAACGGGAGGAAAGGTTTGGGGGACGCGGAAATTTGTGGTCTCTAAGTGAGACGATCATTCCAAGTTCACAAAACCACCCTTAACGCCCGCTCCAACAGCTCAAACTCCACCGGTGTTTCGCCCAAAAACTCCCCATCCGCTTCGAGCAAGGTGGGCGTTTCGCCAATATGCTCCACCCTGATACTGCGGGCTTGGTGGCCTTCTATTTTAGAATGTTGAAGAATGGTGCCGTTGTAAAATCGCGGTGTTTGAATCAGCACTTCCAATTTTGAAATCTTCCGGGCAAAGGTGAGCGCGAACAGCCCGTCGTCAGGAATGGCCTGGGGCACAAATTGCATTCCCCCGCCAGAATAGCGGCACAGGCCGATGTTGATGGTGTAAAAAAAGTCTTCCACCGATTGGCCGTCAAAAATAATCCTTGCTTTGCTGAGCTTGTACTCCGCGAGGTGTTGCATCACCTTTAGAAGGTAATGGGCCTTGTTGTGGGCAGGATTTTCAGTCAGTTTTTTGCCGATAAACCCGTCGTAGGCCATACCCGCTACATTCACAAAATAACGGGAATGCGTCTGTCCGTCGCGTTGGTATTTCACCAAGCCAATATCTTGGTGCCTCGTTTTTAGTTCCAAAAGCCTTTCCAGCCGAAGTCGCGGGTCTGTGGGAATCCCGTATTGCCTTGCCCAGTCATTGCCCGTCCCAAAGGGTAACAAGGCATAAAAAACCTCAGAAGGCGGTACAAATTGCTGGTGGAAAATACCATCCACCAATTCATGGTTCGAGCCATCTCCGCCGATGCCAAGAATGTAGCGCCCACCTTTGAGCAGGGCATTTTCGACCAGTTGGGCGGCATGGCCACGCCGTTCGGTGAATTGTACGGTGTAGGCAAACCCTAACTCCTGCAAGAGCCGTTCAATTTGCGGCCATTGGCGTTCCATCGCCCAGTTCCGCGCGGCTGGGTTGGCAATAATGTGCCAGAATGGTTGGTCTGTCATAATGTGCAAAAGTATCTTTTTCGTGAAATTTTATACCTTTGTAAATGGCTAAAATCTATCTGGATACTTCCGTAATTAATTTCCTTTTTGCTGATGATGCGCCTGATCATCAAGCAGAGACCATTGAGTTTTTTGAACAGTATGTTGGTCTTGGAATTTATGATACTGTTGTATCCGTGTTTGTTGTGGACGAAATTAATCAGACGCCTAACGAGGGAAAGAAGGCAAAATTGATGCAAGTGATTGCAGACTACAACCTGGCCTTTTTAGAAACAGTTGATCCTGAAATAGTTCGTTTAGCACAAAAATATTTGGCAGCTGGCGTAGTTCCACCAAAAAAACTGTACGATGCCCTTCACGTCGCGGTGTCCGTTTTTCACGAAATAGACTATTTGGTGAGTTGGAATTACAAGCATTTAGCAAACGTAACCCGTGAAAGTCGGGTTAATGCCGTAAATTTGTCGAACGGATACACAAAAGCAATCCGAATCATTACACCATTAGAATTGATGTCTGATGAAACATGAAACTAAACCTTCCATCGCACAAAGTGAAGTTTGGCTCTGGAAAGAGCAGGCTGCTCAATCATTGCTCCAAATTTCACCAGAATTTTGGTTGCAAACCATTCATGCACGTACACAAGCTTTAATGTTAACTATCAAAAAATTGAAAAGGAAACCAGCCAAAAAACTGCGCCGAGTTATTGTAGCCCAATAAAAGTCTTTTTTCTACCTTTGCACCATGTTCAAATCCATAATTTCCGACGGTATTATTATTCGCCAGTGTATGCACACCTGACGCGGTAAGGCTGTTTGGAAAAACAGAAACCCCGGCTGGTGTGCAAACTGGCCGGGGTTTTTTGATTGAACCCATTGACAAATAACGCATCCACACCATAAGTATGTATCGCGAATTCAAACACCTCAACCTCCCCGCCATTGACGCCGAAATCCTTCAATTTTGGGAGGATGAAAAGATTTTTGAAAAGTCCGTCGAGCAACGCCCGAAGGAAAACGCCTTTGTGTTTTATGAAGGCCCGCCCTCTGCCAACGGCAAGCCGGGTATTCACCATGTGATGGCCCGCACGGTAAAAGACCTTTTTTGCCGATACAATACTTTGAAAGGTTTCCGGGTGGCACGCAAAGGCGGCTGGGATACCCACGGTCTGCCCATCGAATTGCAAGTGGAAAAAGAACTGGGCATCACCAAGGAGGATATTGGCAAGAAAATCACGGTGGAAGAATACAACAATGCTTGTCGCAGCACCGTGATGCGCTACAAAGACCTATGGGAAGAAAAAACCCGGCTCATGGGCTATTGGGCCGATTTGGACAATCCATACATCACCTTTGAGAATAGCTACATCGAAACGGTGTGGTACATTCTACAACGATTGTACAAAAAGCAAACGGGCGATGGCCAGTCCTTTCTCTACAAAGGTTTTACGATTCAACCCTTCAGTCCGGCAGCCGGTACAGGGCTCAGTTCGCACGAATTGAACATGCCGGGGACGTATAAAGAGGTAACGGATATCTCGGCCGTAGCCATGTTCCGTGTACTCCGAAACGCTGTTTCGGAAAAGCTGTTCGACGATGAAAACGAAGATGTGCGCATCCTCGCCTGGACGACTACGCCTTGGACTTTGCCTTCCAATGTGGCACTCACGGTTGGTCCCAAGATCGAGTACGTGAAAGTCAAAACCTTGAGCCCATACACAGGTGCTCCAGTCAGCGTGATATTGGCAAAATCCCGGCTTGCAGGCTATTTCAATGCGGAAGATGAGCATGAGCCACTGGATTCGTTCAAAGTGGGTGACAAAAAACTGCCTTATCAAGTTGTAAAAGACGGCATTACGGGCACCAAGCTCGTCGGTGTTCGCTACGAACAACTACTGCCAACTCCGGCAGCGTCCACACCCGAGCTTGAAGAAAAAGCCTTCCGGGTTATCTCCGGCGATTGGGTTACAACCGAAGATGGAACAGGCGTGGTACACACGGCTCCATACTTTGGCGCAGATGACTTCAGGGCTTGCAAAGCAGCGGGTATTCCGTTCATCGGATTGCCCAACGAGAAGAATCCCGACCTGCCTTTTCCGCTCGTGGACCGGCAGGGAAAATTTGTGGATGAAGTCCCCGAATTTGGTGGTCGCTACGTCAAGGCGGAGTATTATCCCCTTGAAATTCAAAAAGATAAGGAGTTCAAGCCTACGGATTTGCTAGTTTCCTTGCGCTTGAAGGAGGATAATAAAGCCTTCAAAGTTGAGAAGTACAAACACACCTACCCGCATTGCTGGCGTACGGATAAGCCGGTACTCTACTACCCGCTGGACTCCTGGTTTGTCCGGGCTTCTGCTGCAAAAGAACGTTTGTCCGAACTGAACAAAACCATCCATTGGCACCCGGAAAGCACAGGTACGGGCCGATTTGGCCAATGGCTCGACAACCTGCAAGACTGGAACCTTTCCCGCTCGCGCTTCTGGGGTATCCCGCTTCCGATCTGGCGGACTCCAAGTGGTGAAAAAGAAGTTTGTATTGGTTCAAGCAGGAATTTGATAGAACAAGGATGGTATAGAGTTGGAGGTGTTGACTACGATAAATTCTATGAAATGGAGAAAAGGGATGGATTTAAAAGCCTTGTGCAGATTTTTGAAAATTACAATCGCAATCTTATCCTACAAAACTCGGATAACCCTGGGATAGCATTAGCTGCTATTTTTAAAGCAATGAATGAACGGAAATTTAATCTGGCCGACTGGAAATTCTATAATGTTCCACTTGAATTAATAATCAATTCATTTACGAGAGGGGAGAATGTTCTGGTTGGGCTTGATTTTCACAGACCATACATAGACGAGGTCTTTTTCGTAGATAGAGATGGCGAATATTATTTTCGGGAAACCGACCTAATTGACGTCTGGTTCGACTCCGGTGCCATGCCTTATGCACAGTGGGGGTTGGACTACGAAAAACTGAAAAATGGCGACGACAAGCCTTTCAAAACACCTTTCGAGGTGAGTTATCCCGCTACATTTATCGCAGAAGGCGTGGATCAAACACGGGGCTGGTTTTACACCCTTCATGCCATTGCAGGTATGGTGTACGATTCCGTTGCGTTTAAAAATGTGGTGTCGAACGGTCTCGTTTTGGACAAAAGTGGGGAAAAAATGTCCAAATCCAAGGGCAATGTGGTGGATCCTTTTGAAACCCTGGCCGAGTTTGGCGCAGATGCCACCCGCTGGTACATGATGTCGAATGCCAATCCCTGGGACAACCTCAAATTTGACACAGGCGGTATTCTCGAGACCCGAAACAAGTTGTTCGGCACCCTTTATAACACCTACAATTTCTTTGCGCTCTACGCCAATCTCGACGGATTCAAACAGGATGAGTTCAACGTAATGCCGTATGAAAAACGCACAGAACTTGACCGTTGGGTCATCTCCAAACTCTATTCGCTGGTTGCGGACTATCGCGCAGCCATGGACGACTATGACGTAACCAAAGCCTGCCGCGCCATCGAGGATTTTGTGGACGAACACTTGTCAAACTGGTATGTAAGACTCTCAAGAAGGAGATTCTGGAAATCTTCTCCCCTCCCAGCAGGGGAGGGGTCGGGGGTGGGGTTGAATGAGGATAAAACCGCCGCTTATCAAACCTTGTTTGAATGCCTGATGGTAACCACCCAACTTATGGCCTCCGTTGCGCCATTCTTTTCGGATTGGATGTACCGCAATCTGACCGCGCCGATCAAAGACATTGCAAAAGCAAAAAACACCCCGCTCCGCCACGATTCTGTACACCTTTCAGACCTTACCCCCTTGCAACCTTTCATGGTTGATAAGGCCCTGGAAAAGCGGATGGATTATGCGCAACGTATTTGTTCTCTGGCACTGAGTATCCGAAAGAAAGAAGGATTCCGGGTGCGTTTGCCCTTGCAAAAAATCCTGCTTCCTGTGCTGGACAAAGCCTTCATTGCAGCAGTAGATGGGGTGAAGGATTTGATCCTTTCTGAAATCAATGTGAAGCATTTGGAATACGTTACAGATGCATCCGGCTTGTTGAAAAAAGGAGCAAAAGCCAATTTCAAAACCCTGGGCGCAAAACTCGGCAAGGATATGAAGGAGGTCGCTGGAATGATTGCCAATTTTAGCAATGAAGATATTGTTGCGCTCGAAAAGTCTGGCGAACTAAAAATCAGTGTTTTTGGGAACACTTACGCCCTAACACCCGAAGACCTCATTATCACAACAGATGACCTTCCGGGTTGGAAAGTCGCTTCTGAAGGCGAATTGACCGTGGCGTTGGATGTTCACATGAACGATGAACTCCTGGCCGAGGGCACGGCCCGTGATCTTGTAAGCATCATCCAAAAAATGCGGAGAGACAAGGATTTCAACGTTACTGACCGCATTGCCGTACGAATCGAACGTCACGGAGCTATTGTTTCGGCGGTGGAAATGTTTGGCGACTACATCAAAGAGGAGGTATTAGCCAATTCGCTGGTTCTGGCGGGTTCTGTGGAAGGTGAGGCTGTGGAATTGAATGACGAGGTGACGCTAAATATGGAAGTGATGGTAGACACGAAAATATAAGTGCCAAGTCAAATTGACAACGTATTCGTACACTCAATCTTATCTAATTTAGAAACTGGGGTAGGGACAACATTGGTTTTTAACTGGCAAAAAGCCGAAGAAATATTGCCGGAGGCGCATTGTGGCATCTTGCACTTGCGAGATTTATTGGGTGAAAATGGAATTACCCTTCAACATGAAGGGCAAGAAGGCAAACCAGTTTTTGCGCAGTTTGCACAGATATTTGAATTGAATTTGGCTGAAAAACCTATCGAAATGGATGGTGTTTATATTTCACCAGTAAAAACAGAAAGCCGACTAGAAGCTGACTCAGAGGCCTTGAAAAAATTTTTAATGCCCCATTTGCCTTCTCCTAATTTAGATATTTCGGTCATCAAATCTCTTTTTTCAGAGCTTTATATGAATATTTGCCAGCATGCCAAGGTGAAAAAGGGCTATGTTTTCGTCACTTATCCAGATGAAGAAGGGAATATCACATTCTATTTTTCTGACCCTGGTGTTGGTATTTCGCAAAACATCCGTCAATTCTACCCAGAGAAAGAAGCTGAATCTGACGAAATTCTGATAGAGTATGCCACACAAGACAGAATTAGCACAAATAGCCAAACGCAAAATCAAGGAAGGGGATTAGCTAATGTACTTTCCAGTGTAGAGAGCATGGAAGGACTAGTTAAGATTTGTAGTTGCAAAGGTTGCCTGATAAGGCTACCAAACAATAAACCTCAAAAATCGTTATCTTACTATCACAAAGGCACATTTATCGCCTTAGTATTCAATATAAATAAACTGGAAAAATTGAGCGATGACGAATTCAACACAGAAATTGATTTCTGACGGACATTCTGTGCAACTGACAGATTGGACGACTGACTTTTTCTCAGGAGAAAGCGGACTTCGTGTGGGCAAGCAATTGGATAATTTAATTTTGAAAGAACCCAACGAACTAATCAATGTCTCGTTGCAAGGAATAAACAGCGTTTCCCCTTCCTTTATTAATGGTGCATTTGTTTATCTTCTGGAACTTTATGGCGAGGATTATTTTCGAAAATTTATTAAAGTCAAAAATGCAAGTCCAAGAGTAGCCAATAGCATAAGTGAATCATTAAACGGATTCATTGTTCACCGTCAAAAATTCTACAATAAGTTCCCGACCCAAGACATCTATCTTATTGGTGATGGTAGCCCAAAGGCTCAAAACGCCCTTAAAAGGCTTTGGGATGTCAATGTCGATCATGTGCATTTTTTGGGAAATAATAGAAGCCAAATACCATTGGCTGGTTGTGCTATTGGAATTCTCACTGAACCAAATCGACAAAATAAATTCTTAGAGGAGGTCAATTTTGTACTGGTATATAATAAGCCCGTCCTTATTTTGGTGGAAAAAAATGTCCATCTTTCAATACCTGCCGATATCCGAGACCGTGTTCAACAAATCCCTTTTAATGCCAATCATCTAAATTTCACGATCAGAAGTATCAATGAATATATCAAGACACAAACCATTCGACGGAGAGAGGGGGACAAGACTGGAAGTTCTGATATCCTTGAAGTATTAGCTTGGACACTTTTAGGCTTAGGGGCTGTTTATCTTGCAACAGAACTATCAAAGAATTAAAGATTTTATGCGCTTTTAAAGTTTATTACATACCCTTTGAGCCGCAATCAACCTCTAAACCCCATGCTTTTTGACCTTTCTAAATCCGCCACTGGTGCCATGTTGCCATCGTTGCGGCAGTGGAGAAATTCGGGAACTACATCAAAGAGGAGGTATTAGCCAATTCGCTGGTTCTGGCAGATTCGGTGGAAGGCGAGGCTGTGGAATTGAATGACGAGGTGACGTTGGCTATGGAAGTTACGGTGGATTG
>JBBQLD010000174.1:0-8938 GCA_038327555.1 Chitinophagales bacterium | reverse complement strand
TATCACTTTATCACCCCATCACCCCATCACTTCATCACTTCATCACCCCATCACTTCATACAATCATGTTCGATAACTTACTCGGAAACCTCCAAAAGCAACAAGAGGAGCTACAGCAAAAACTGGCCGAAACCTTTGTGGAAGCAGACGCTGGCGACGGCGCAGTAACCATAACGGCTGGCTGCGACCTGCACATTGAAAACATCAAAATCGACCCGACTAAATTGGATATGACCGATTTGGAGCAAGTGGAAGATTTAGTGCTCGTTGCCGTGAACGAAGCCTTAGATGCAGCCAAGAAAAAAGCTGCGCTCGAAACCAATAAACTACTCCAAGGCATGATGCCGCCCGGAATGGGTGATTTAGGCGGAATGCTTGGGCGATAAAAAACGTCGCTTTTCGGTGCTTAGGAACGGGTAAAATAACTTGTTACTTAGCCCCTTTTTATGCCATCTTCACACTTTCTAGGCCTTCCGCGCGTTTCTTCCAAAATATCAACACCACAACCATCTCAACTTTCCCAAACTCGATTCTCGGATGCGATTATTTTTTCTACTTTCTCTTTTGCTTTGTTCCGCTGCGGCTTCTACTCAGGTTGTTTCTGATAAACTAGAAGCCTATTTTTCTTTTGACAACTGTAAGGGTGTTGACGATAGCGGCAATGGCTCAAGCGGTGCCTTAAAAGGTGCTATTGGCTGTGACTGCGGTCTTCGGGATTCTGCGATGTTTTTTGTTGATGACAATGACGCCATCAACCTGGTGGGACCTTTTGCTGATGTCTTCAGCACCAGCGACTTCACTGTCAGCTTTTATTTTCGTCCTACTCCACAGAACAGCCAGCAAAATGCTTCGCAGCTGGTAATGGCCAAGCAAGACTCTTGCAACTTGAAAAACGCCTTTTGGGTTCGTTACAATGACTTTGGAAACGTCGGAACGATTTCCTCTGGGATTAGCGAAAATGACACGCTGCTTGCCTCTGTAACCTCGAAACTTGATCGCAACGCATGTTGGCAGTATATCACCTTGACCAGAAGCAATACACGGTTTTCACTCTATGTAAATGGAATTTTGGTTGATTCTCGTGCTTCCACTGCACGTATTGATTTGACCAATACAACACCATTGATCATTGGCGACCCGGTTTGTCCACTTGATGTGGAGTTAAGAGGCGTTTTTGACGAATTACGTTTCCACAGTAAAGCGCTGAGTGTAGACGAAATCAAAAAATACAACCTGCTCGCTGACCGAATTTTGACCCGTGACACCTTGGTTTATCTGGGCAATTCTTTCCAGCCTAATGTCTCCCAATATTGTGTAGGGCAGTTCGTTTGGTCGCCAATAGCTGGCGTGGATAATCCCATTGCAGCTGAGCCCATTATTACGCCTACGGCAACTACTACCTTCGAAATCACGTTCAATTATGCTGATGGCTGTGTAGCCACCGACACGGTTCTTGTCACCGTTATCGATCCATCAACCCTTGATTGCGAAAAGATTTTTATCCCTAACGCATTTACCCCAAGCGAAACCCCGCAGATCAATGATGTATTTGGCATCAGCAATCCTTTTGCGGTGGATGAATTTATTTCCTTCGAGATTTTCGACCGTTGGGGCGGGCGGGTGTTTGCTGCCAACACAGCATTTGAAACCTGGGACGGAACATCCAATGGAAAAGCAGCTAACCCTGGGGTTTTCCTTTACCGCTTACGGTATAAATGTGATGGCACAGAAAGGGTAAAAGCCGGAAGCTTGACACTGCTTCGATAAAATCAGCATAAATTGACACAAAAAGAAAAGCCCAAGGCACGTTTGCCTTGGGCTTTTTCACTAAACCGTTTCTATTGTATGAAGCAATAGTCTACAAGCCAAACCTGTGCCAAAAATGGAAGAAACCAAAAAAAGATAAAAAAATCTTTAAAAGCTCCGCTCCTTTTGCTTCATTTTTCTAGTTTATAGGTCTGTGTGAAGAACACATTGTAGCTTTCATTATCCTTCCAAGGCGGAACAAGCGGGTGTTCGGGCATAAAAAAACCCTGTCAAATATTGCTACTCGACAGGGACAAAACAAAAAACAAACACTATGAACAAACACTAAGTAAAAACTCAGTTAAAATCTTGAGGTAAGGAACGCGACACCAATAAATTAGTCATTTGATGCCACCCTTTATTCCATCACACGGCCCCTATTTTTCTTTAAATAGCCCCAATATTCGCAGAAAAATAGGGTTGTCTGACGAAAAAATGGTTGACCTAAAATGACTAAGTTATTGGTGCCGCGTTCCTAAGCCTAATAAGTTGAAACATTTTGCGCCAGCAAATGTAATTGGATTCTAATTTCTTATCAAGCGCAAATTTTGATTTTTTGCACAGGAGAGTCCAATTTTTAAATACGCTGAAGGAGGATCGTTTGAATAACTCAGCCAGCAAATTTTGGCCCAAAGCCAGAAACCCATACCATCTTTGTCGGCTTTTTAGTCAAACCGCACTAATTTGACACTGAACGGCAAGGTTTTAAAAACATGATCATGATCAATATTTTCACAAAACATTTCTGGGTAATGCTGCTTTTTTTTACCGCCTGCGGCGCTTCCAATGACGACTCAACCAGAGGCCCTGCTGCTGCCGGCAAAAACAAGGATGCCAATTTGATCCCGGATGGCATGGCCGTTTTTCGACAAAAATGTGTTACTTGCCATGGGGCCGACGGAGCACTTGGACTAAATGGCGCAAAAAATTTAGGGGAAAGCATACTCCCGCTGGAAGAGAGAATCAACATCATCACCAACGGTAAAAAACTCATGACCCCATTTGGCACCCTGCTTAGTCCCGAGGAAATAAAGGCCGTGGCAGAATACACCCAAACCTTTAAAAAATAATCCTTCAATGCAAAAAGATACCCTTGTTTTAGTGACCGGTGCTACCGGTTTTGTGGGTTCCTATTTGATTCGTGCTTTAATCCAAAAAGGATGGTCAGTCAGGGCCTTACGACGTAAATCGAGCAATCTCGAACTGCTCGAAGGGGTAGTAGACCAATTGGAGTGGATGGAAGCTGACGTCACGGATTTGGGCGCATTGGAAGACGCTTTTGAAGGCGTGACCCATGTTTTTCATTGTGCAGCGATCGTTTCATTTCATCCAAAAGACGCTGCTAAAATGCTAAAAGTCAACGTAGAAGGAACAGCAAACGTCGTCAACCTTTGTCTGGACTTTGGGGTGAAAAAACTAGTGCATGTGAGCAGTATTGCTGCACTCGGACGGGCACCCAATCGTCCACATCTGGATGAAAATTGCAATTGGGTTGAAAGCAAGGACAATAGCCGTTACGCCCTCAGCAAATATGGCGCAGAAATGGAAGTCCAACGCGGCATTGCTGAAGGGCTTTCTGCTGCTATTGTCAGCCCTTCGGTCATTGTAGGTGCTCAGGATTGGGACAAAGGCATGGCTGGATTTTTCAAAAAAATTGATCAGGGGCTTAAATTTTGCCCAAATGGCGGCTCTGGCTTCGTAGATGTGCGCGATGTGGTACGCTTTATGGAACTGCTTATGGAAAGCAATATTTCCGGGGAGCGATATATTTTAAACAGCATAAACCTGTCGCATAAACAGTTTTTCGGCATGATTGCCGCAGAATTGGGAGTTCCCCCCCCATCCATCACGGTTGGGCCATTTTTAGCTGAAGTGGCTTGGCGCGTGGAATGGCTCAAAGAAAAAATCCTGGGTATTACGCCGCTTGCAACCAAAGAAAGTGCCAGGGCAAGCGTGACGAATTACACCTACGCCAATGAAAAATCCCGCGCCGTATTTGGGTTTGAATATTTGACCATGGAACAAACCGTGCGGGATACGGCTGCGCAGTACTTGGAGGTCAAGAAATCTAAACTTACTTAACTAATTCAAAATCAGCCGCTTTAACATCCCTGGAATCTCCCCCAACAAAAACCTTAAATTTCCCGGGGTCGGCTTTGAATTTCAATTCGTTGTTCCAGTAAGAAAGGTCTTTTTCAGAAAGCTGAAACGTCACCACGCGACTTTCGCCAGCGTTGAGTTTTATCTTTTCAAAGCCTTTCAACTCCATGACAGGACGAGCAATATCTGCCGCCAAATCGCGGGTGTAGCATTGAACAACTTCTTCTCCTGCCAGGCTACCCGTGTTGGTCACTGTGATAGAAACCTCCACTGTTTCGCCCATTTTATACTGCGATTTGGAAAGTTTGAGGTTAGCATAGGAATAACTGGTGTAACTCAAACCAAATCCAAACGGATAAGCTGGTGAAGTCGGTGAATCCAGATACCCGCTTGTCCACAGTTGTCCCTGTTGTTGCTGTGGGCGGCCTGTGTTCAAGTGGTTGTAGTAAATAGGTACCTGCCCTAGTGAGCGCGGAAATGTGATTGGTAGTTTTCCAGAAGGATTCACTTTGCCCGTGAGCACATCAGCAAGGGCGTTTCCGGTTTCGAACCCTGGCTGCCAGGCCACAAGAATTGCCGGAATATTTTGGCTGGCCCAATCAAACACCAGCGGGCGGCTATTGAAGAGCACCATTACAGTAGGCTTGCTCAATCTACCCAAAATACTCAAAATAAGGTCTTGCTTACGTGGCAGCTCCAAGGTCGAAACAGAGCGGCTTTCACCACAATCAATACCGCGCTCCCCCACACAAACAATTACAATATCCGCTTCACGGGCAGCTTTGATTCCTGCGGAATAATCTATTTCTGTACAGTTGGCATCCAGGCATATTTCAGTCACTGTTACCTCATAGCCCAGTTTTTCTAATGCTGGCTTGAGGGCTTGCGCTGGCCGGACAACTTTGGTGGAGTCGTATTCACGCATACCAAGCCCGAGGGTCCAAAAGCTCATGTAGTCCTTGTTTCCTTTACTGTCTGCGTATGGGCCAATGATGGCAATTTTTTTGAAGCGGCTACCTTCCGTAAGTGGCAAGAGTCCGCCATCATTTTTAAGCAATACCATACTTTTCGCTGCAGCTTCACGAGCCGTTTCTCGAAATTCCGGTTTTTCCAAAGTCTCGTCGTGGCGTTTCTGGTTTAAGTATCGGTAAGGGTCATCAAAGAGCCCTAGGGAAAATTTGAAGCGCAATGTGCGGCGCACAGCTTCATCGATTTGGGCTTGGGTAACGCGGCCATTTTCGAGGGCTTTTTTTAGCCCTTTTTGGAAAGTACCTCCCGCCATATCCATGTCACTACCCGCTGATAGACATTTGGCTGAAGCATCAAGGTCGTTTTCTGCCGCACCGTGGACGATGGTTTCGCCAAAAGAATTCCAATCGCTTACCACCAATCCTTTCCAGGCCCATTCTCCGCGCAAAATATTGGTTAACAAGTTTTTATCCATACTACAAGGAACACCGTTTAAGGTATTAAAGGCATTCATAAACGAAGCTGAGCCCGCATTTGCAGCAGCTTGAAAGGGAGGAAGTACGATTTCGCGGAGGCGCTGATTGCTCAAGTCTACTGTATTGTAATCGCGCCCCGCTTCCGAAAAACCGTACCCTGCAAAGTGCTTCGTGCAGGCAGCAACGGTATTATTCGCCGCCAAATCCGGGCCTTGAAACCCACGAATGCGTGCTCCAGCTACTCGACTACCAAGATATGGATCTTCGCCCGCGCCTTCCATTACCCGCCCCCATCGAGGGTCACGGGCTATATCAACCATGGGCGAAAAAACCCAGTTTTGGCCGTCCGCGCTCGCTTCTTCAGCAGCAATACGTTCAATTCGCTCAATTAGACTCATGTCCCAACTGGCAGCTTGCGCAAGCGGAATTGGAAAAATCGTTTTATAGCCATGTATCACGTCGAACCCAAAAACAATTGGGATACCCAGGCGGGTTTCGCTGACGGCTACGCGCTGCATCGTGATTTTGTTTTGAAAATTGGTGTGCGAGAGGATCGAGCCTATTTTACCCAAGCGTATTTGGGAAAGCAGGTCGTCTTTGGATACATCTGTGCCCGTACTTATGTCCCCTGGCAATTGGTTGAGCTGACCAATTTTTTCATCGAGCGTCATTTTGACCAGTAAAGCTTCCACACGGCTTTCAATATTTGGGGCAGAAGTGTTTTGCGCAAAAACTGGTGAAAGAGAAAGGACGGTGCAAATAGCCATCAAGAGACGTGAGCTGCAATATTTAATCATTAGAAAATTTTTGGGCAAATGTAGAAAAGGGAATTGGAGATTGTTCGTTGGGTTTTTGTACCCCTACTGTGTCAAGCAAAAATATTCCTTTTTGGCTGGATGTAGCACTAGTTTTAAACCAATAGGTGAAAATGTGTAGGGCTTTCCGAATTTTGCGCCCAGTAACCCGAACCAGAATCAAAAAACAACCAAAATTATGCAACCAACACTTTTGATTTTAGCAGCAGGCATCGGCTCCCGGTATGGTGGTCTAAAACAGGTAGATGGCATGGGGCCAGGTGGTGAGGCTATTTTGGAATATTCCGTTCATCATGCCATTCAGGCTGGTTTTGGGAAGGTCGTTTTTGTGATTCGCAAAGAGATTGAAAATGCCTTCCGTGAAAAAGTCGGGCAGCGCGTGGAATCCAAAATTAAAACGGAATATGCCTTCCAAGAATTTGATTCCTGTCTCGACTGGCTCGCTGAAAAACCGCACAGGGAGAAACCTTGGGGTACCGGGCATGCCATTCTTTCGGCCAAACACCTGCTAACAGAGCCTTTTGCTACCGTCAATGCCGATGATTTTTATGGTGCCGACGCCTTTCAAAATCTTGGAAATTTTCTTCAAAATGAATGCTCGCCAATAGAATACGGCATGGTTGCGTACCAATTGGGCAACACCCTTTCAGAAAACGGTGCCGTATCACGCGGGGTCTGCACTGTAGAAGATTCCGGCTTTTTAAGTGGGGTAACCGAACGCACCAAAATAGCGCGCGAAGCCGATGGAATCCATTATAGTGAGGAATCTGGACGGTTTTTTTTGGCCGATAGTACTCCAGTTTCCATGAACCTCTGGGGCGTACATCACGATATTTTGGAAGAAATTGAAATCCAATTCCGTGCGTTCGTTTTGGCAAATATGGATAAACCTAAAGCTGAATTTTACATCCCCACCGTCATCAATAACCTCATCGAAACTGGCAAGGTTCGCCTCCGTGTTTTGTACAGTGACAGCCAATGGTATGGGGTAACCTATCCGGAAGACAAGGATACCGTACAAGCGGCCTTGAAAGAAATGGGGCGAATCTCTTAAGAAAATATTCCAACCGCGTTCCTTAAAGACAATCCCAGTCGTACAATACCCTCGAAAAATCCTGTGCGACCAGGTCTTTTTCGCGAATAAAAAAGTGACCTACCCCCATGTCACCCCACATGAGATCCATGCGCTCATCAGAATCGAGCTGCAAAAGTAGCAGCATGGGATCTTCCACTCGGCGTGGGTCATCTTGTGTAAAATAAGCGTAGCCGCCGATTTTGTGTCCTTGCGACCGAACAGCTTTTTCCAATTGACCCATCACCTCCCATTCGTTTTCAGCAAATTGCCGAAAAAAATCGCTACCAAAATGTTGGTAGAATTGGTAATCTGAAATAGGTACCACCTCTTCGCCGAGTCCAAATATAAGCGGGTAGCTTTCGTCGGGGTGATGCGGGAGCAACTCCTCTTCCCAATTTGTGTTGGGTAATTTTGTTTGCAAACTGGATTCCTGCTCCAGCACCTCAGGGTGAAAAAGCACTCTAAACGTATCCGGGTTTTCACCATCATCGAAATCCATACCGTACAGGTCATCATCGTTGATGAAAAACTGAAGAATTCCTTTGGAAGGGAAAGGCGCAAGTGGCGGCACCTCGGCAAAGTTGATTTGAGCGAGAAAGAAAAGTTCGCGCCCATCTGGCGACGTTGGCCAGGAGCTTTCCTTCAACAAATAGGGTTGTCCACCTACCTTGCTTTCCCAGCCTTTGGTTTTGCGCGCAGCTTGGGAACTGGCACGGATAAAAGCCTTTTTGGTCTGAAGAAGTTGCTCGCGAAAAGGCTCGATGGCCTGAGGGAGTTTAATATCCATGAGAAAAGTGTTGATTTTGCATGATTTTAGGGTCAAAAATAGCATTTTAAAAATCCTTCAAAAAAACTTTCGAATTTACTTGTTGATGCGCCATTTGGATTTCTACCTTTGCCGCCCCAAACGAAAGAAATACATTAGATGCCACACTTTTAAAGAAGTTTTAAAGAAGTGGTTTTGTAATAAAAGTTCATTGACAAGACTGGAAGGAATAGAAGTAGAAAGGTAAGCGTAATTGAGCCAAACGAGTAGCCGTAATGGTTGCTTGAATGATATTCTTGGTCTATATGGCCAAGTTAAGAGTAGGAAGTGAATAAGGGCGCATGGGGGATGCCTTGGCTCCTGGGGACGACGAAGGACGCGGTAAGCTGCGAAAATGCGCGGGTAGGTGCAAACGACCGATTGATCCGCGCGTGTCCGAATGGGGAAACCCCACAGGTTGAAGATCTGTGAACAATAGTTGTCAACCCTCCGAACTGAAACATCTAAGTAGGAGGAGGAAAAGAAAACAAAAGTGATTCCGCAAGTAGTGGCGAGCGAACGCGGATTAGGCCAAACCAGCGGGCGTGCCCGCTGGGGTTGTAGGGCTGCGATGTGGACTATAGTTGTATAAAAGAACGCTTTGGAAATAGCGACCACAGAGGGTGATAGTCCCGTATTTGGCATGCAATTATTACCTAGCAGTACCCTGAGTAGGGCGGGGCCGGAGAAACCCTGTCTGAAGCCGGCAGCACCATCTGCCAAGCCTAAATACCACCAGGAGACCGATAGTGAACAAGTACCGTAAGGGAAAGGTGAAAAGAACCTCGAGAAGAGGAGTGAAAAGACCCTGAAACCATGCGCCTACAAGCGGTCGGAGTTTCGATTTAGATCGGGATGACGGCGTGCCTTTTGCATAATGAGCCTACGAGTT
>JBBQLD010000173.1:0-8988 GCA_038327555.1 Chitinophagales bacterium | reverse complement strand
AAGCAAAAAGGCAAACGGGCGGGTATTATTAGGACGTGAATGGAACGAAAATCCAGAAGTTGAGGGTTTGAAACACAATAGACGAAACTTAATCCGCCCCTCCGATGCCATATTTCCCACTCATATCTCGCTATAACATCAGCGACCTTAAGCGCAAATCTCCTCGCAGCGTTCAGAGATAGAGTCCCTCATCGCTCAAATTCTCGGTCATAAGCGGTCGGAGGCGCAGGCGGACACGTTAACATCCTAGTGGTAGGTGCATCGGTTGATGTCATACTTGGTCGGTCATTTGTATTCTGAAGCTGCGGAGGGGAGAACGGAAATGATCAAAGGAAAAATGAAAGCCATTGCGAATTAGCATCCGGCACATCCTCCAGACTGGAATCCTGATTTTTCAACACCCTCCACTTTGTGGAATGACATAGATCACCTTGCCTGAAACAGACAGATGGAACACCTTTTCCTTGATGGCAGGAAGTACAAGCTTCCAGGTTTTGCCTCGGTCAGCGGAGCGGAAAATGCCAGTTGGGTGACCGCAAAAGAGGTATTCCCCCAGCTCTTTGATGGAGGAAATGGATGCTTGAGCCGAAAGACCAGCATCTATGGCCTGCCATGTTTTACCAGTGTCTGTGGAAATGCGCAATCGCCTGGTCTCGGACTCGGTATTATAGGTGATGGCGGCGAATCCGCCCTTGATGACTTCCGCAGAAATACCCACACCGCCTTCTGAAATCACCAGATTCCAGTGTTCACCTTTGTCGGTGGAGCGCAATATCCCATATTGGTTGGTGCAAATGAGTACCCCATCTGACTCCACCATTTGGAACATCCAGCCATGCTTATAAACGTGTCTCCAGGTTTTTCCCTGATCGGTGGATTTGAAAATACCATTGTCGGTGCCGATAAAAAAGGTTCCGTCCTGGGTTTCCACAAGGGTGCGAAAAGTCTGGTTTTTCAGGTCAGAAAACACAGGTATCCAAATATCCTTCGATATATTTTGAAAAAAACCGTTCTGGTTACTATGGGCATAGAGCCCGGTATGGCTGGGAAATACGCCCGTAAAGTGCTCGTTCAGCAGCATTTCCTTTTCCCAAACAGGCGGCGCTGTGGAACTGCTCTTGCTGCGGTACAAGCTCTTGGCAGAACCCAAAAACACCTCCCCGTTCTTCGCCAATAAATAGTCCACCGGCAAATCAGCGGGCAATCCCACACTCACATCCTGCCAGGTCTGTCCGCCGTCGATGGACTGAAAAACGAGGCCGGAAGCTGGTTGAGCGGCTGTTTCAGGCTTTTGTCGGGCCGCTGTGAAGGATGTCAAATCGAGCTTAGCTTCCAGTTGAGGAGTGTTTTCCTGCACGGACTGGCAGGAAAAGAAGGATTGTAAAAAGAGCAAATAAGCGAGCATTTGTAGGCACATAACGATGTTTGGTTGGTGAAACAATGCCGCAAAGGAATGGCCTGATCGAGGCTGGGCAACTTTTTAGTTGTAAAACAATGTAACGGATTTGTAAAAGGATGGCAACTACCCGAAAGGTACAAAATTTTATTGCTTAAGCCCTTTGGCCAGGCCAGTTTGCAACCCATCCTTCCAAACCTCAAAGGTGTAATATCCTCGAGGTAAAAAACCAAGATCCAAGGAATCCGGCACTTCTTTTAAGGTCAAAACCGTTTGTCCGAGTTGGGTTTTTACACATAAAAGATCCGGTTTTTTAAGATCCGTATTTTGAAAATGAACCATTTGAGTGAACGGATTTGGGTGTATTTCAAATACCGCCGCCTTACTGGCCGCCTCACCAACGCCAACACTTTCTGGCACCCAGGGACTAAAATCAAAACTCCGAACAGACTCGCCCACAATCGTAACGCCATTGAATTTGGTGACCTCATTGGAAATATAGCCAGCCCGATTCGAGCTAAACCCGATACTTTCTACTTGGCCAATTTGAACGGCTGAACCGAGTTCAATGCGTCGCTTGTTGCCAGAGAAAAACTGATTTGTGCCAACCTGCCAATCCCACAAAAGCCAGCAAAACACGGTAGGCAGGAAGGGCCGTAAATCGTAGCCTACCAGTGCCAAAAGTTTCCCATCTGGAGAAAGCGATGCTCCAGTGATGAGTCCCTGAACATCAAAAGTTTCCACCTTGTCTGCAACATTTGAAGATGGGTTTATCACATAATGAGCGGTATTGTAATTTCGCCGGCTTTTGGTGAAAAGCTGGAGTCGATCCTGGTAAAAAATCAACGCTTCGCAGTCGAAAACCGTGCTGTCTTCGGGCTGTGTTGCGTAATTGGTTTGGTCAACATAAGAAAAAGGAAGAAAAGACCATTCGAATTCCTGAACGGTTTCAGCATTGCTGTTGCCGATTTCGGAAAGGGGTACCCGGTAAATCCCGAGGTTTTGGCGGTTATTGTTGTTGTTGCCAAAATCGCCGATGTAAAGATTCGTGCCGTCGCTGGCGATATCTTCCCAATCGCGATTTTTACCATTTTTCAAATTTATATCCTGAAGAATATTTCCTGTTTCGGGGTTAAGTTGAAAGAACGTTTCATCATAGCCACTGTCATTATGCCCCCACCACTTTGAATCGGCCTGGGTCAGACCACTGATTTCTTGTAACTTATTGGGTAAATTGGCTTTAAAAACTGGGGTATAGTTCGTAATCGGATAAAGGCAAGTGCCATCATTGCTCGTTGCAGAAGCATTGAAATTGGTGGCTTGCGAGTCCGGGCAACCGGGCTGGGCAGATGTGGAGATCGCCCAAAACAGGAGAACGAAGAGCGTTATAAATTTCATGCAGAAAAATTTTGGGCGAAAGGACGGTAATTTTTTGCCTGATTTGCTTAAAAAGCGAAGGCTTAGCCCGACGTTTGTCCTGCTAACAACGATCTCCTTCCCTTCCAACACGCTCAAAATCAGGCTTACAATATGAATCGTATCTTTTACATTGTGCTACTCGCACTTGGCTCACTTGCTTGCACGCGCACAAATTTGCTTTCTAACACTTCCCCCGAGAACACGCCCCCCGCTTCCCCGGTAGAATGTGACACTTGCTTGTACCCAATCGTGATGGTACACGGTTTTCTCGCTTCGGGCGATACCTGGACGAAATTTCACCAACTTTTCACCTCCAATGGCTACAAATGGAGGAGCCTCTACGCCTTCGATTGGAACAGCTTGAACCAGTTGGGCGGTGGTACCACTCAATTGCTTGACCAATTTATTGATAAAGTATTGGCCGAAACGGGCGCCACGCACGTGCGTCTTATAGGCCACAGCGCAGGCGGTGGGGTATGCTACACCTACCTTTCTGATGCGACCCGCGCAGCCAAAGTAGATGGATATGTCCACATCGGAGCGTCCGTGCAACCTGGGCCTGCTGGGCCTAGTGGTACCGAGGCAACGCTTAACCTCTGGAGCCCCGACGATGAGATTGCGAACAACGGCGATATCACCGGGGCCACCAACGCCATGATTCCCGGCAAAGACCACTATCAGATTGCCACAAGTCAAGAATCATTTGCCGCCATCTGGCAGTTTTTCCATGCCAATCCACCGACTACGCTCGACATTACGCCACAAGGCCCATTGGTCTGCATTGCTGGGAAAGTGCTTTATTTTGGAGAAAACACCCCGCTCGAAGGCGCAAAAGTCGAGGTTTGGGAGGTAAATCCTGCTACTGGTGAGCGCGTCGGTAACACCCCGGATTTCACCTTTATGACGGATGTTGATGGGAAATGGGGGCCTGAAAACGTGAAAGCGAACACCACTTTTGAGTTCAAGACAACCCCGCCCAGCACGAGTCAGCGTGTTATTCATTACTTCAGAGAACGGATCACACACCTCAACAGCCTGGTCTACCTGCGCACGATTCCGCCACCGACCTCGATTGCCGGAATTTTGCTCGCTGGCTTGCCAAAAGTTGATAACCAAACGGTTGTGAATATTTTTTCGGCTAGTCAAGGGGTAATCAATGGACGTGACACCCTGACAACGGCTGGTTCGGTGCTTTCCACTGCGCAGTACGCGCCGCCTTCAAAAACTGCAATTACGTATTTTCTCTACGACGACGGCGATAGCCAAACCGAACTCACCCCAGTAGGCGCATTCGGCGGATTCCCATTTTTGAACGGCGTGGATATGTTTTTCCCGACCGTTTCGGCGAACAGTATCCCGATTGTATTGAATGGCCGAACCTTGAATGTTCGAAATGTGAAATCATCTTTAGGGGTGGTTGTGGGGGTATTTGATTGAGCGCGTTTTCTAGCCGTTCCTAAAAACCGCAACTTTGCCCCCAATGCGCCTATCCGTCGTCATCGTAAATTACAACGTCCGCCACTTCCTCGAACAAGCCCTTGGCTCGGTTCGCCGCGCCATGCAAGGTATTGAGGGCGAAGTTTGGGTGGTGGACAACAATTCCGCAGACGACTCTGTGCGAATGGTGCGCGAACGCTTCCCTGAAGTCAAACTCATAGCCAATACCGACAACCCTGGTTTTTCAGTGGCGAATAATCAAGCCATCCGACAAAGTGCTGGCGAATACGTTTTACTGCTCAATCCCGATACGCTGGTAGAAGAAGATACCTTTCGTAAGTGCCTGATTTTCATGGATGAACACCCGGAGGCGGGTGCACTGGGCTGTAAACTTTTGGACGGCAGCGGCAAGTTTCTGCCCGAAAGCAAACGCGGTTTCCCTACGCCGTGGGTGGCTTTTTGCAAGACCTTCGGACTTTCCACACTCTTTCCGCGCAGTCCATTGTTCAACCGTTACCACATGGGCTATTTGCCGGAAAACGAAACCGCCGAAGTGGATGTGCTGGCAGGTTGTTTCATGTTCCTGCGCAAAACCGCCCTGGACAAATCCGGCCTGCTTGACGAGGCTTTTTTCATGTACGGTGAGGACATTGACCTTTCGTACCGTATTCAGCAGGCAGGCTTCAAAAACTATTACTTCCCTGAAACCAAAATCATCCATTACAAAGGCGAAAGCACCAAAAAAGGGTCGCTCAATTATGTACGGACTTTTTATCAGGCCATGATCATTTTTGCCCGCAAGCATTTCAGTGGACGCCGGGCGGGATTATTTGTCCTGATGTTGCAAGGCGCGATTTGGTTTAGGGCTGGCTTGACTTTGTTTCGCAATTTTTTTGGCAAAACCTGGCTTCCCGCACTCGACGCTTTGGCCATTTATTCGGGCCTGATATTGTTAAAAAACTTTTGGGCCAGCTATTATTACCACGACCCTGCATGGTTCAAAACCAATGTGTTGTGGTTCAATTTTCCACTTTACATCCTGATTTGGTTGGGCACGGTTTGGATCAGTGGCGGCTATGATACTCGATACAATTTGAGCCGATTGTTGCGTGGTCTTGGGCTTGGCACCCTTATTCTATCGGCGGTGTATGGCTTACTTGATTTGGATTACCGACCATCGCGAGCCTTGGTTTTAATGGGCGCGGTTTGGGCGGTTTTTGCCACCGTGGGCATTCGAGTGGTGGCACATTTTTGGGAATTTGGCAATTTCCGACTGGGGCGTTCAAAAGTCAAAAAACTGATCGTGGTCGGCTCAGAAAGCGAATGCACAAGGGTGCTGGGATTGCTGAATCGAGTGGGTGCAACGGGAAAAAATTTCATCGGAAGAGTGGGCTCCTCCCCATCTGGAGCAGGGAAAACGGAACGACTTGGCGAGGCCGGGCAATTGGCTGAATTGGTACGCATTTACGAAGCCAATGAGCTTATTTTTTGCTCTAAAGATATTGGTTCTCAAGAAATTATGGCCCACATGGCCCAAATTGGACCGGCTATTTCGTACAAAATAGTACCTGAAGAAAGCCTCAGCATCATCGGCAGCAGTAGCAAGGATGAACCGGGAGAGTTGTACACCATCGACATTAGGTACAACATCGCCCAGCCCAGTCATAGGCGAGATAAACGGTTGATTGACTTATGCATTTGTATAGTATTGCTCCTGAGCCTGCCCGCCTGGCTGCTTTTTTCGGGCAAAAGAACCTTGCTGTTCAAGAACTGGGGGGCTGTATTGCTGGGCAAAAAAACCTGGGTCGGCTACTCCAATAATTCGCAAAATGTAACCTTGCCCAAACTTAATCCCGGCGTTTTCTGCCCGGTAGATGCACTTAAAGACGTAAGCATCAACGAAGAAACTGCGGCGCGGCTCAATTTCTTTTTTGCTAAAGACTGGGAAGTGGAGCGCGATTTGACTGTCTTCATCAAGGCATAAAAAAAGCCGCTCGACTTACGTCAAGCGGCACAAAAACCAAATGAAAACAATCTTCCTACCGTAATAACTGTCTCGAAAGGGACGAGACAGATTTTTTTCTGTTTTGCATGATTTATACGTTTATACGTACATAGGTCACAGGTGGTTTTTTTATTTAGTGACAGTAAAAAACCTGCTTTGTGGTACAAGGCCACAAGGCAGGTTTCAGATTATTTTTTTAACAATTCATAAACTAATACCCCCCAATCGATAACATCACCAAGGTACAACCCTCCACTGTTTCAATACCCCGCTCCTGCGCTAATTTCATCAGTTCAGGATTCTCAGCTCCCGGGTTAAAGATGATCCGTTTAGGGTTTAGCGAAAAAATATAATCATAATACTCCGGCTGCCGGGCAGCACCGAGATATAGCGTCACGGTGTCCACATCTTCCAGCGCAGGTTTTCCTTCAATGATTGGAATTCCTTCGATTTCGCCCTTTCGGATACCAACTGGCACGACCTCATGGCCGTGTTTGGCAAGGCGAATCGTAGCCATATAGGAGTAACGTTCGGGATTGGGTGTAGCGCCAAGAATGAGTGTCTTTTTCATGTTAAAATAGAAACACTCCCTTTGGCAAAAAGTTAGGCAGATTCAGATACTTTTGCGGGCTTTTTTTTGAAATGAATTTCGCAGTATGAAGCGCTCAAACCTTTGCGAAATAAATTTCGCGGTACATACTTCCCAAACCTTTGCGAAATAAATTTCGCGCTACATGCTTCCTGAACCTTTGCGAAATAAATTTCGCGCTACACTATGATACTAACCGACAAAAAAATACTAGAAGCCATTGATAACGGCCAAATCGTAATTGAGCCTTTTCGTCCGGAATGCCTGGGGACCAATTCCTACGATGTGCATTTGGGTCGCTACTTTGCTGTGTATCAAGACCATGCGCTGGATGCCAAACGCCACAATAAAATCAACACCTTCGAAATTCCGGATGATGGATTCGTGCTGCAACCTGGTACGCTTTATCTCGGCGTGACAGAGGAATACACCGAAACGCATAATTCTGTGCCTTTTCTGGAAGGCAAAAGCAGCATCGGGCGGCTTGGGATCGACATCCATGCTACAGCCGGTAAAGGTGATGTGGGTTTTTGCAACAACTGGACTCTGGAAATCTCGTGCGTCATGCCCGTACGCGTGTACGCCGGGATGCCTATTGGGCAACTGATCTACTTTTTGGTAGACGGCGACATCGCCAATTACTACAACAAAAAGCAAAACGCCAAGTACAACGAACGGACAGATAAGCCCGTGGAAAGTATGATGTGGAAGAATTTTTAGGTCTTTCACTTTTTCACCACCACAAATTCCACCCTCCTGTTCTGTGCCCGCCCTTCGTCCGTCTCATTGGAGGCAATTGGCTTGGTCTCCCCTTCCCCGTGCGAACGCAGCCGATTTTTGTTGATTTTATTTTCCAAAAGGAACTTGAGTACTGATTCTGCGCGGCGGCGAGAAAGGTCAAGATTATAATTATCATCGCCCAAAGCATCGGTGTGGCCCATGATTTCGATCACCAACTTCGGGTTTTCACGCATGATTTTCAACAACTTGTTCAACTCCACAAAGGAGCGTGGCATCAGTTCGTCCTTGTCAAATTCAAAGTAAATATTCTTTAGTTGAATGATTTTTCCAGGCTCTAATTTCTGTTTAGTAAGGTCATCAGGCTTGACCGGAACGGGCATGTAAGGCGGGATTTTTTTCACTAGCACATCGTCCAGATAGTAATACGCGTAGTTGAAACAATCTACTTTAGGCGCCACGGATATTGTGTTGAAATCATCTCTAAAATTGCCGATAACCAGATACTCCGCCTCATATTTCGCCACAAACTGTCCGCTCACTTTCACCCACTTGCCATCGGATGCCGGCACAATGTTTTTTGCACTCACTTGCGCCTCCCGAACCAACACCTCATCCGTCAAGCGTTTGATTTCACCGACGCTAAAATAGGCACCTAAATTGTTGATTTGCAGAGATTTACTCAAGTGAGTCACCCAAAATTCTACATAATAGGCCTGCCCGATCACGAGTGGTTCTGCAAGTTGAATTTCCACAAATTCGCGACAATGCGGCTTTCCGTTGGTGCAACCAAAAAGTGTGAGGCCAGCCATACTTTTGCCTGTTCTGGCTTTTTGATCCCCAAAACCCTTGTCTGCCCAATCCATGGGCACATGTACATCCGGGCCATAAATATCCGGGCTCGCGGTTGTAGCACTAAACCAATATTTCACCACTTCTCCAAAAAATGCTCCCTTGTACGACCAGCCAATGGGCGCCGTGGCATATCGCTCAAAACTTGGGTTTGGCACAATATTGGCCGAGGGCTTTTGGGCCAGTGACAGAAAATTCAAACAGAAAAACAACGGGAAAATAAGCCAGCGTTTCTTTACTGCGACAACAAAAATCGAAGAATACATCGGTGTTTGCAATTGAAATCCAAATTTGTCCAAAAGTAGTGGCTTTGGTCGGAACAATATTTTAAAAAACAAACATTTGTAGGCTATGTTTAAAAATTATGTTTGGCAACCTCGCTTCCGTTAGCTCGTCCTACCTTTGCAGTGATGTAACCCGGAACTCCGTTCCGGGGCGTAATAGGCCCCGGAACGGAGTTCCGGGTTACATCATGCCCCGGAACGGAGTTCCGGGTTACAACACGCCCCGGAACGGAGTTCCGGGTTACATCACGCTCCGGAACGGAGTTCC
>JBBQLD010000172.1:0-9110 GCA_038327555.1 Chitinophagales bacterium | reverse complement strand
ACACCTTGCCTTCGTGCCGCTGGCCCACCCCGCGCAGTTCAATGCTGTCGCCGGGAATGATGGCTTCTGAAGTACCTTGGAATTTTACCGTGCCGCGCAATTTGGCCAATTTGCTTTTAGTGAATTGCGCTTCGGCCCAAGCCTCTGTTTCTTTTCCTGAAAGATTGCCGGGGTGTTGAGAAGGGAAATTTTCCAGCCCCAAAGTGTGGGTGAAATCGGTGTTGGGTGGGGCACCAAGTAGGTCGAGGCCCAACGCGCCACCAATGGCAGAGACCGCACTACCTACTGCCGAAAGCGCTTCACCAAAAGCTCCCGTATCAAGCAATCCGCCACTCACGCCATCGTCAGAGGCCTCGGCTTCGCGAAGCTCCAGCTCCTTGGAATCCCAAGCGAATACTTTGGCTGAAGGATACTGGTCGCGGGCGTCCATTTCGGCTTCGAGTTCAAAAATGCTGCTTCCGAATACGAGATTTATCTTGGCATCTTGCTGGAAATCAGGCTTTTTGATGCGTAAAGTGCCGTTGTCGGCCACCACCAGCATCGCGTTTGCTTCGGCGCGAGTGACGATAAAATCCCAATCCGTGGCCGAGTATTGTACCATTTCGAGGTGCTTGGCTTGGGTTGTTTGCACCTCGTGGGCGAGACCTTTGGCATTGAGCATCTCCTCCATGATCTCGGAGTCCTTTTGTCCAAAGAAGTATTTGTTGCGACGGGCCACCGTGAGTTTCACAGCCTCATCCTTACACTCGATGTCCAAAAAAGTGCGACCATCACGGATTTTAACAGCGTGGCGCACGATGATTCCTTTGAAAACCAATTGCTCTTGGTGGTGATAACCCACCGATATTTCGATGGGGTTGCCGGGGCAAAGCAGGTTCGTGTCACTAATCTCAAATTCCTGTTCTGCCACATCGCCGTCAATAATTGTCAAGCTCGCCAACGGAATTCGATTGGCCGCCTTTGTAATGCGAATGGACTGTACGCGCACGGTATCGGGCAGCCGCAATCGGTTCACTTTTATAGTAAACGTGACGAGGCTGGTATCGTCGGGCATCGGTGGCAAAAGTTGGTCGAGGCTTAGGTCAAACATGGTTGCTTTGTTGATATTTTTGGCAAAGTCACTGCCTAACTTATGTACCTACTTTTCCAAGGGGGGCATAAATAGGGTGGTGCTTTCCGATAGGGTTCGGATGCTGGTGAGGCCATTGGCCTGTGCGAGGCTGATGTTATGGCGCGGGCTATCGTAGTATCGCTGGCTAAGGTTGTCGAGACGGTCGCCAGCCCTCACCGTGTGTTTGTGCGTGAGGTCGGGCGAAAGAAGCCCCATGCTCAGCACCCGTAAGATATTGGTGGTGCTGGCTTTGAAAGAACAGCGCAACTTGGCGCGAAGGGGTGTTCCGTTAGGCCGAAATAGGGTGTACTGGATATCCAAAGACTTCAAAAAGCCGTGGAAAATAAACGTACCCCAAATGAGCGCCAGGTAATTGGGCATGTGCCGTTCGCCGTTGAAACCGGTGGTGACGCGGAATAATTCTATTTCAGCCATCACTTCGCGCTTGTCGCCGCTCGCGCCCGTGCCATCAATCAGAAATTCAAATTGCAAATCCGATTGCTCCACAAAACTGAAGCGCAGGGTGCCTTCGGCATCACCGGGTGCTTGTTCGCAGTCATAGTTGAAATCTTTTCGCTCGTTGAAACTTTCGGGGTTGAACATCACTACGTAAGGAAGCCCAAACGGTATGGGCACAGGCCCTGCCATTTTGATGGGTATGATGGTCATTGTGCCGGGTGTTGGCACCACGTTCATCAGCGACGATATGTTTCCGGTCAGGTTAGGTATCATGGCTTAGCGTTCTTTTTGGCGTTTAATCAGTTCTGAGGCGGCTTCTGCGGCTTGGCGAGTGGTGGTGCGATGTGAGGGTGGGTTTTGCCGACGGCCGTTGCGGTTTTGGTTTGCCCGGTTTGGGTCGTCGCCGCAAGCCGTGTCCCTCAGTTCTTCGCGTACCCTTGCTGTTACAGTGAGTTGGTTGATTTCTATCGGCATGATTCGTCAGCTGATAATGGTAAAATATTGATAAACAAGCTCCATACTTTCGACTACGATGCGGCTTTCTTGTGCATTGAAGTCGGCTACGGACCATTTTTGCGGCCAGGCATTGACGCATTGGTAGGTCTGGAGCGGCTGGTGTTGTTCGTTGAGCAGCGTTACCAAAACGGTTACGGGCTTGATGTCGAGGTCGAGGATTGCAGCGTTCACCCAAGGCAAAATGCCCGAATCGGTGAATAGCCCGCGTTTGAGTACCAAATTGGGATACTGCCCCCGAGTGGGCAGTTTGAATGTGAAACGATTCTCGCCGCCCGATTTCACTGGTTCGGTTTCCAATTCGCGCGAAAGCCCAGTCACTTCTTGAAAAGCAGCGTCTTGTACGGGCAAATTGCCGGGCAAGCCCTGAAATTCTACTCGGAAGTGAAAGCCAACGGGTGGGTAGTAGGGTTCCATTTTTTGGATTTGGTCAATGTGATAAAATTTGGTCAATGTGATACCCGCCTAAGTCTTGGCGTAGGAGAGTACCACATTGACCACATTTTTTATTCAAACTTCATCGTCAATCCCTCATGCGCCAGCTCAAGGGTTTCGATGGCCACCTCGTTGCCATCGGCTTTGAGGTCAGTGCTTTGTACTTTGACTGGCCATGCCTTTTTCACCTGCCAGGTCACCACGGGTTCGTGGTTTTCATTGAGCAAAGTGATGGTCACATCGCGGCGTTCTATTTTGTTGAGCTGTACTGTGTTGAGCCATTCAAAGTATTGGTTATCACCTTTGAATGTACCGCGTTTGAGCGTGATGTTGCTGAACTTGTGCATCCCCGGCTGCTTGATTTTGTGGTACTCAGGGCTGTTGCCTTCGCGGTATTCGATTACTTCAAGCGACACATCGAGGCCACTGACTTCCGTAAACCCGATGCGTGTGCCGCCCCAGTCTACCGAGAAGTGAAACTTGGGAATTGGATATTCTTCCATGATTTTTTTAATTGTAGTTGTTGAATAGTGGATTTGGTTGTTTGTGGATTTGGTTATTTGTGGATTTGGTTATCCCCAAATCAACAAATACTCAAATCCACCATCTCAAGACTCGGGTAGTTTGTGCATGAAGCGCAACACGATAAATTCAGCAGGGCGCACGGCGGCCATGCCAATCTCTATGATGAGGCGGCCATTGAGCACGTCGTCTGCCGTCATCGTTTGGCCAAGGCCCACGCGCACGAAGAAGGCGTGTTCGGGTTTTGCGCCCATGAGCGCACCGGCGCGCCATTGCAGCGTGAGAAAATTCTCAATCATAGCACGCACTTTCACCCAAGTATTCGCATCGTTGGGCTCGAACACAAAGCGATAAGAGGCTTTTTTTACAGATTCTTCCACGAAGTTGAAAAAGCGGCGCACACTGATGTAGCGCCATTCGTTGCTTTCGCCCATGAGCGTGCGAGCGCCCCAGACGACCGTGCCGCGCCCAGTCAATTGGCGGATAGCGTTCACGGATTTGCCGCTGGTGGCGTCCACGTTCATCCCTTTTTGGGTCTCGTCGTCAATCTTGATGCTGGGGCCAATCACATTGGCAAGGCCGACGTTCGCGGGGGCTTTCCACACGCCTCGCTCTTGGTCGGTCTTGGCCCATACGGCTGCCATGGCTGGGCTTGGGGGCATTCTCAAGGACATCTTGCTTATCTGGCCACGAATGGATTCCTGCAAGGTTTTGTCTGCAATGGAAGCCAAGGTGTCTCCCTTGTATTCTCCATCTTCGGTGGCACCGTCCAGATCTTTCTTTTTGTGATCGATGGTCAAGGCCGTATCGGCATACCGAACATCTATAGAAGTGTCAATATAAGGATAGTAGGCTGCTGTGAACATCCTGTTTTCATCCAAAGTGCCTCGGAATGCGGTCATGTCCGCTGCGACGCCCAATTTGTCAGTGGCATTTTGCTCCACATCTACGATGACCATTCGGTCACCGAGTTTGGCTGCCTGAACTAGTGCCGCCTCATAGATTTCTGTCGCGTCGCCAGAGGCAATTGCTTCCGGCACCACGATCATGGTTGGTTCGTCTTCGCTTTCGAGTGCGGTTATCCCGCCAAGCAAATTTGCCTTAGCGGGCTTTCCAGAGCCATCTGTAGGAGTGAGGCCAACTGATACTATATAGCATGGGCCGCCGCCATTGGCAAAATACCAAAGCAGGGAATAGTACAGGTTGAACTTGGATTTTTTGCTTGGGTCGAGTGTTGCATGGATTTCTCGACTGACTAGATTCTCTTTGGTCTTGTCAGCCAAGATTTTTTCCATGACATCAAAAATGGTCACATTGATGCCATCATTTTCGGCTTGTGCTCCGCCAAACAGTTGCGTGTACTCAAGCATGGAGGTGATCCGGGTAGGCTTGTTGTCAAGCGATACACCTGCGTCAGTCAGGTTTTTCTCAGTGTACCCGACAAAGGCTGGAATCCCAGTTTCTACTCCCGCTACCGATGGCGGCAGGAGCGACACCTCGTCAATGTACACGCCAGGGGTTTTGAGTGTGCTTAGGTTCAACATGGTGATGGTCAGTTTAAATTTTTAATAGGTGAACGATTTTTTTAGACTTTGTCAAACATGATTTGATAGCGCCTGAATGGTTCCCAGTCCGCGTTTGGAGGCTGAAATATGCGCACCACGCCCAGCAAATCAGCAGGAAGTGTTTCGGAGCTCAGAAACAGCGTTTCAGATTGGTTTGAAGGCTGTTGCATAAAGTGGTAGCCGTTTTCCGGCAATTTGATTTCTACACCCATTCCCTTGGATGTTATCGTAAAATTTTGGACCGTACTTCCCGGCGAGTAGGCCTTTATACCTACTTGGGTCACCGTTGTCTGCACGGGCATAAATGTGAAAGCAGTGGGAAAGCGTGAACCAAAATCCGCAATACTTACCGTGTTGCCCGCTGTAAGTGGAAATGTGCCGCCCACTTGCACCGCCTTTAAATTGTCGAAATAGAGCAAGCGCGCACGGCCCGAAAAGGGCGGAAGTGTTTCGTTGGGCTTAGGGTTGTTTTTCTTTAGCGGGTCTGGTTCTGCATCCATTTCTGCTTGCGTTGGCGGGCGCATGAAAGGCTTAGTCTGATTCAGCAAGGCATTATCCGTGAGCCGGATAAGGAAGCTAAAGCCTTCATCTTGTGCTGGTCTGACACGGAGCTTGGCCGTGCCGTCTGAGGCGAATACTTTTTCTGCATGTACTGTGCCGCCGCCACCTGCTGCGAAGGGCTTGAACGTCCAACCCATGCGGAGAAAGCGCGCTCGGGTATTTTGGGTTGGTTCCACAGAAAAGACTGGCGCTGGCGGCGCTGACTGCCCCACAGCAGGCGGCGGATACTTGCCGTGGAAAATGTCAATGCTGAAGAAGGGTTCAAATTTCCAATGCATGGCTTGGGTCAGTTTTGAGTTGCTTCGGCTTTTATTTCTTTCACAACAGCAGCTTCGTCGAGCAGTGCATTTTGGACGGCTACGATACGGAGTTTATATAGTACAGATGGGGTGTATTTGCCCCCTAAAATGCCCCATAAATGATTGATTTGCTCGAAATTAAGGGTGAAAAGGTCGAGTATGATTTTCTCTACACCTGTTTCAGCAGGGTAGGGAGCTGTGGCATTTTCTCGTGTAAAAACGTTCTTTCGCTGAAAAAAAAGCACCACCCGCGATATCTTTTTGAGTGCCTCCAAATGATTACTATCGGCGCAACTGAACATCACATAAAGATTGAGAAACATGGTAGGGTTACGCTTGCTCAGCACGTCGCCGTTTTGGACATAGTGCGGACCGTTTTTGAGTGTTTTTTCTTCCTCAATGTTTACTAATGTTACCACTACGTTCCGGATCATCTCGGCTTGCGATGCATCGGAATCTGTATCCAGGCGGGCTACGTTGCCGAGTACGGCAAAATCTTGCAACAAAGCGGTGTTTGGGTCATCGTAGCGAAAGTTGAGCTCTTTGCAGATATATTCGACGGTTTTAGCAATCATGGGGAACAAGAATCTGGCTCACGCACGCACACAGCATAGCCACAAGGCTGAAATGCCAAATGCTAGTTTGCAAGCGCAAATACAGACAAGCCCATTCAGGGCGAGCCAAATGAAAAAAAACAGAAATTTACACAGCGGCTAAAAGCCGGGATACCTTAAAAAATGGGAGGAAACGGGTAATAGGGTCGAGAAACGTAGGTAAACAGGGAGGACACGCTACGGGTGGTTTTCAAAACAGGGACGAGGACGTGGGGAACACTGGTTTTTACAAAAGACGTAAGGGACGGGTAAAAGGTCGGGGACGTTGTTTTCGGGTAAGGTCGCAGTTAGGAAAATTCGGGTACTAGGTTCTGTAAAATTCCGCCGAAAGGGCAGAATGGGAGCAAAGGTAACGGCACATTTTACATGTCCAAATTTCGAATGGATTTTTTTTTGATTAGCACCGTAAATTAACATTCTTAGGCTCGGGCTTTCCTACATTCTCCATGCCTTCCGTGCGCGCGAAACGCGCTATATTTGCGCCTCCTTTCTGTGAGGTACTTCTATACATGAAAATCAATGACTAAAAAACGAATACTCATCGCTGGCGGAGCTGGCTTTCTCGGATCCCACCTTTGTGATCGTTTCATGGCCGAGGGCTACCAGGTCATTGCCATGGATAATTTGCTGACCGGCGATCTTGCCAATATTGAGCACTTGTTCCCGGAAAAGGACTTCGAATATTATCACCATGATGTGACGAAGTTCATCCACGTACCCGGAAAACTCGACTACATTCTGAATTTCGCTTCACCAGCCAGTCCGATTGACTACCTGCAAATGCCGATTCAGACCCTCAAAGTCGGCGCCCACGGTACGCATAACCTGCTTGGCCTGGCCAAAGAAAAAGGTGCACGCATTCTCGTGGCATCCACGTCCGAAGTATATGGCGACCCTCATGTGCACCCGCAGACCGAAGAATACTGGGGAAATGTGAACCCTGTAGGCCCACGCGGCGTGTACGATGAAGCCAAACGATTCCTAGAAGCCATTACCATGGCCTACCACAATTACCACAAGGTTGAAACCCGGATCATTCGAATATTCAATACTTACGGTCCACGCATGCGGGTAAATGACGGACGTGTGCTGCCCGCATTTTTTGCACAAGCCATTCGTGGTGAAGGACTTACCATCTTTGGCGACGGCTCTCAAACGCGCTCTTTTTGTTACGTGGACGACCTGGTAGAAGGGATCTACCGCCTGCTCTTGAGTGATTATCACTTGCCCGTAAATATCGGTAACCCCTCAGAAATTACCGTAATGCAGTTCGCGCACGAGATCCTCGCGCTGGTACAAAACCCAAAGGCGTATATTGATTACCGCCCGCTTCCTGTAGACGACCCGAAACAACGTCGCCCGGATATCACGAAGGCGCAAACCATCCTGGGTTGGAATCCAAAATTTGACCGGGAAGAAGGATTGAAATTGACTTATGAGTATTTTAAAAAGGCAGTAAAGTAGCCCGAACTTCAGTTCGGTATCCTAAGCCATTCGAAGCAGTTTCTCAACGCTCCAGTTCAATAGGCAGTCGAACTGAAGTTCGCTCTACTGGGTCTGCTAAATTCAACAATTCCAAATTCCCTTCTTTTTGCAGCAGTTGTACAATTTCACAACAATGCTGGTAAAAGAAACTGGCTTCCTGCACATCCATTTTGTTGCGGGGTTTGTAGCCGATGAGGTAGTAGTTGCTGCCTTCTAGGTGTGCGGGCGGCCTTTCGCTGAGGAAACCTTGCAGCCTGGGGGTAAATTGTTGGCGTACCACCGCTTCAAATTCGCTTTTGAGCCAGAATTTTTCTGAGAATTTTTGGTTTTCCTCAAAATTGATATCACTGGTCAGGCCGAGTTTTGTCTGCAATTTATGCCACCAATGTTCGGGTTTTAACTGAAAATTAGGCAAGAACCAACTTTTGTCGTTGGCAAAGAACACGGTCTGTGTGACGGTTTTTTGGGCCTTCCCTGCTTGCACTTTAAAGGAGTAGTCGAACAGATAAACCTCTGTTTCGCCCACTAATCCGCGCATCACGTTGGTGATTGCTCCTTTTCCTAACCAGCGCGAGCGTTCGCGTTTGAATAGTTCAAAACCACTCAATTGCCGCGCCAGCCCAAAGGAGTCTTTGGCCGAAAAGGTCAAGCCAAGCTTTTCGGCAAGTTGCTCCAGCGCGATTTTTCTGGAGATGGCTTCTTTGTGCTTATGCCATAGCACCGTACTGGCAAAGCCCAGCGCAAAAAGGGAAAATACAATAGGAACAAGGAGTGAAAAGATGGAAGCGAGTACCATAGTAAGTGGGTTTTGTAAAGCAAATGTACGAAAATGTTGTACGCGGCAATTCTAACTCTGTTATCAAAGCTTTGTAAAAATCAGCTTTTCTCTTTTTTTGGATCAATAATAGATAGCGTTTTTATTCCTGATTTTGCGCTTCGTCGGGTAATTTCGCGCCATGAAAAATGAAACCGCAATCATTGTAGGCGCAGGCCTGGTTGGTTCTTTATGGGCCGTTTTTTTGGCCCGCCGTGGCTACGCCGTCAAAGTTTTTGAACGTCGGAGTGATATGCGAGCTGCTGGTTATTCCGGTGGGCGTAGCATCAATCTAGCCATGAGCGAACGCGGCTGGAAGGCCATTGAACAGGCTGGCATTCGTGAAAAAATCGAGAAAGTCGCCATCCCGATGCCGGGCCGAATGATGCATAGCATGGCCGGCGAGCTGACCTTTCAAGCCTATGGAAAAGAAGGAGAAGCCATATATTCCGTCTCCCGTGGGGGACTAAATCTTGAATTGCTGAACATAGCAGCCAGCTTCCCAAATGTGGAGTTTTTCTTTGACCACCGCTGTGCGGATGTGGATTTAAACCACCCAACGATCACCTTCGAGGACTTGAAAACCAAGGAGATGAAAACCATTGATGCGCCACTCATCTTCGCTACGGATGGGGCGTTCAGCGCCGTTCGCAATGTGCTTCAGCGCACCGACCGTTTCGATTACCGACAGTTTTACCTCGATCACGGGTATAAAGAACTGACTATTCCGCC
>JBBQLD010000171.1:0-9202 GCA_038327555.1 Chitinophagales bacterium | reverse complement strand
AACCAGTGATGAAAACCAGCGCAGTGCCTGTTCAAGGCTCCTTCTCGGCGCACTTTGTGCTTACAAAATTTATCAGGATTCGCGTTTTTTAGATTTTGTATGGCGCGAATTGACTGAAGAAATCAAGTTCCGTTGGATAGATATAGCTAACGATGGCACCGAGAAAACGTACAGTGCTACGCCGGGTTTCGATCCGTTATTGGTGGTTCGCGAATTAAAAGAGGCGTTGCCCCAGCGATTTCGATTCCTAGAACTTCGTGAACAGATATCGAGACGCCGGTTGCGCGATACTGAGGCGCATTATTTTCACGATATCAGCGAATTTCGTCATGAAAATCGCTTGCCCGAACGAAAAGTAGCCGTTGAGATTATCCGAAAGATGAAGGGGATTTACCTGTATTTTCCTCAAGCAGTGTTTTTGAAATTGCCGCTTGATGAATTGCAGGGGCGAGGTCGGGTGCGCTGGCATGCCAATTTTCTGGGCGTTTTCCCACTTCAGGAAAATCACTACGAAAACAGCTATTTCAACTTTGAGTACAAGTTTGAACGCTACGAATTGAAACGTCTTTTGGACAACCAATTCGGCGAAATGCAGCGTGTGCTCCGCGATATAGGGGAGTTGTAAGCTATTTTCTCCGCAAAAGTACCATGCAACTGTGCGGTGAGCGCAGCACAATTTCATAACGATCTAAAATAGGTTGCGCCGTTTCGGGCGACATCGCGTAGAAATATTCGTATTCGTATGCCGGCGGCCGATCTGAATGCCAGGGGGCAAGTTGTGCCACTTGGTTGAATCCTCGAGGGTCTTTTTCTACATGGTACATCAACGAATTGAGTAACAACCAGGTAGCATCCAAGGTGTAAGGCGTTTGCCGTCCTTCGGCCTCTTTTGCCTTTTTGAGGTAATCAAACACCAAATAGGTGTCTTGGTCATGCCACCATTCGAAACTCTCCCGCAAATTAACACAGCGCCCAAGGTTTATGATGGACAATGCCAAAATCGGCGCCATCATACCCCAAGCCCATGTATTGGAGCGTTCCTGAAGCCAGGAAGCAGCTACCCCAAGCGCGAGCGCAAAAAGTGGCCAATAAAACAAGGCTAGGCGAGGCTCCAGATAGGGCGTATGGGTGATTTCTACTTGTACTACATTGGTAACCAAGGCACCCGCAAGAAGTGCTATCAGGAATATTCGGGGATCGGCAGCCAGGTTTCGATTTTTTTCCACCCAGCGATTCAAAGTGACGTAAATTATGCCAACCGTAAACAATACGCCCAACCAGGCAAGAATGTGGGCGCCATCGTTTTCCAGAAAAGGGCTTTTGTGAATTGCAGTCCGCATTGATTTTTCTGCGGAGTTGAAAAGCGATTCGAGTTTATTCCAGTTTTTAAGTTCGGAATGTTTGCTCAGCCTTGAAAGTGGTATGTACAGCAAAGCTGTGAATACACTGAGGATCGAAACAGCGGGCCAGGTTTTTTGCCAAAATGTTGAAAATGAGGTGCTTGATTGTTTTGCTGAGAGAAAGGTTAGGCCAATGATCGGAACATAAAACAGCAGTAAAGTAAAATTGGCATAAACGGCAAAACCAGCAAAAGTTGCAGCCAAGGCAAGGTGTTTGGCTTGGTGTCCTTGGTTGATGAATTTCCAGGATTGCCAAATAGAAACCATCATTAGCCCCATCCCCAGTCCATAGCCGCGTGCTACAGAGAAAAATTCCAGGCAATAGGGTTGGCCCAACAACACGGCAAAAGTGAACACCTGAACCCAGGAGGACTTAGATATTTGCCGACATAGTAGACTTCCTGCCCAGGCATAGGCTAGGGCGCCAAACAATACGGGTAGCCTGAAAACCATTGGATGCCAACCAAAAACCCCGGTTAGTCCTTTGATCAGTAGGGTATTCAGGATGTGGTTATTCGGGTTTGCGTCGCTTTTGAAAAAGAGCGTGTCAAAAAAGGCCCTGGGTACATGGCTGATTGCCGTGCTGCTTTCATCCACGGTAACGGGAATAAGCCAGGCCCGAAGCACCACATAAATGCCAAATACAACGGCCAATGCTCCAATGATGATGTTTGTTTTGCGATTCATGGGGCGAATATCTGCTATTTCGTTTTTGCAAGTAGACATTAATTCAAAAAAAACCGCCCCAGTTTTCACCAGGGCGGTCGTATTTTCACTAAACGTTTCTATTTCAAATTATTCAGAGCCGTCGTTGCGGCCTCGTGTTACGGCAAACTCGCCTACTTTTTTACCGTGTTCCAGACCTATTTCACTGTCAAAACGGTAGTGAATACAACCGTAAATCCGGGAATTCGCCGCTTCCAATGCCCAGGCCCGCAACTCCGTTTCATTGCTTGGGAAAAGATAGGACAACACCTCTGCAGCAGCACTGGAGAACGTGGAGTGCCCTGATGCATAGGCTGGGAAATTGGGTATGCCAGTACCTGTCGTGATTTTTGAATCGACTTCTGTCGGCCGTGGGAACATGTAATAATATTTAGCTTCCCAGCAAACAATACCGGCGTCTGTCATGGCCGTGCAAACCAACGCCATCGCCCTTGCACTGCGAATTTCGTTGAACTGGTTATTGTAAATCAGGTCAGCTGCACGACGGTTCCAGTGACCTGGAGGGGTATAAGTACCCGCACCATCTGACCAGTATGTGGTTATGCGTTGCTCTTCTCGGGTACGGTTTTTAGAATACCCACGAAGTTCTTCCATTGCAGTTTCAAAAGCTGGGGTGCCAGGCTGTGGTGGCGCTACAGGGCGGATGAGCGCCTTGGTCGCTTCGCTGAAATTCCAGGGTTTAACGTTGCCGAAAGCAGGGAGCATAGGTGCCCGGTATGGAAGATCCAGGCTATGCCATTGGTTGGTAAACCCTTTTGCGGTACAACTATCGCGTTGAGCCTGCAACCCGGCCTGGTTATTCGCAACGCCCATTTTGTCTTTTTTTGCCCATTCATTGATCACATTAAGCGCAATAATGCGGCCTAATGAATCGCCTGCGGAAAGATCGCTTTGCACATTAGCGCCGGCCCACAGGCGGCTGTTTTTGTGTTCCTCTGCTTTTCCATTTATATTGGCCACCTCGCCTGGAAAGATAAATTTCAGAATTTCGCGGGAAGCGGCTGCCACTACGGCATCCTCAGAAGGATAAGAAGGTAGATCGTTTGCAGGAATAATCGGTTGGATGTCCGTTGCATTTTTATATGGAGCAAGGCGATTGTGCTGGAATTTGCGATGCCAGCAAGCTACCAACGCATCATATTGTGCTACAGCCAAAAGCCCGAACATGCGCGAAGCGACTGGTGGGTTGGCAAATGGAAAACGAGGGTAAGCAGTTGGATTAGCGGGATCGGGTGTCGGATAAGTGCCATCCGCTAGATTATCAGGCGGTACGTTGTAAACTGCGGCCAGTTCGCGGGCGATTTCATGCCAGCGGAGTACGCCGTTTCCACCCCACTTGGCGGCCAGTTCCTTTTCTTCTAAAGTCGCTGCGGCCATTTTAGAACGTAGATCGGCCAATTCAGATAGGTATGCTGCAGAACCTACAGCATCTGGGGTTGGAACTACGGTTTTATTGCTGTCAATCAGCAAATAGGTTTTCCAGTTTCCGGCGCCGACTTCCAGATTGGTTTCGGCATAAGGTTCGAATGCTGGATTTTCAGGAGGCGTTTTATCGCATTGGCTGAAGAAAAATCCAAGGCCGAATAGTCCAACAATGAGCGAGGTAATCTGTATTTTTTTCATCGAAAATGATTTTTTTATAGTGAGAACGGACAAGCGCTAAACGGGTTAAACCCAAAAGCTTTGGGTGGTTTAGTCTTGTTTTCCAACTTCCTCTTCTCCTTTTTTATTGATATCCAAGAAATAGGTTGCGCCTGCAGTCCAGACCAAAGCTTCGCCCACATTGCGGCCGCTTAATACCTGGCTGACGCTTGCCAGAAGGCCGAAACGTTTGGTGATGAAATATTTTGCAAAAACGCCCGCTTGTGCCGCAGCCATTTTGTTGCTGGCTTGAGGAGTTTCATTGTAACGAATATCGTCGCCGGAAAGACCGGTAAACGCATCATACCATACTTCTGCCTGAAAGCGAGGTTTGATAAAGCCGAGGCGGGCCGAGTAATCCAATACATTGGGAACCGGCATTTCGTCGCTGTAAATCAGCTCGTTATCAAAAATGTATGAATGGTGATCCAAGGTAGTTGTGCTTCTCCAGGTGTGTCCGGCCTGTGCCGTAACATAAAGACCAAAATCAGCCGTATAATTCAAAACAACGCGTGCCGAAGCGGTCTTACTGTGTAAGCCAATGCTGAATGGCAATAAATCAGGGGTGTAATTGCTTACAGGGGTAGAAAGCCCTCCAGTAGCCTGTACTTTAAATTTTCCTCCGCCAGCCGAAGCTTCCAGGATCTGGTATTTCAGAAATACAGAAAGATCTTGAACGCCTTTCTGGCCTGTGATGTAACTAACATCAGAACTGGTCCACACATAAGGCACACCAATCAGGGCATTCAGATTTTTAGTAATGCCGTAATTTCCCATCAGTAGTGCGCTTTGGGTAGTCAGCGAGCCGAGGTTAAGGTTAGAGCGTTTGGTTTCTCCCTGCCAATAGTTTTCCCATTTGCTATTGGAGTATTGACCGAGGATACAAAGCTGACCTTGTGGCATCATCAGTCCATCAGTGGGGGTTTGAGCGGAAATTTTTCCACATAATAGCAGAAAAATGAAAAGATAAAGTTGTCGCATGATACAAAGTTTTGTTCAAGAATTTGACTGCAAATCTAGAGCCACAAGGCCAGGAGAATCCTTAGAATATCCTTAGAAATTGTTTTGGATTCCAAATACAAGGCTTGATAAAAACAAAATTATCGGCTTACAATTATTGCCAACCAATTACTTCAATTCAGGGTACATTTTTACCTTCGCACGATGAAAATTGATGCACCTAACGCCCCAAAGCCAGTTGGTCTATATCCTCACGCACGCCGTGCCGGCAATCTGCTTTTCCTGTCCGGCATTGGCCCACGCGATCCTGAAAGTGATGGCGTTCCTGGATTAATTCGTTCATTATCAGGAAATTATACAGAATTTGACTTTGAAGCACAGGTACATTCCGTGTTTCGAAATGTGCGCATCGTACTGGAAGCGAGCGGCGCAAAATGGGAGGATCTGGTGGACGTGACCGTGTTTCTGGTCAATATGGAACGTGATTTCCACACCTTTAATAGGCTTTATGCAGAATACTTTAAAGGCAACCAGCCTTGTCGCACAACCGTTGGAATTGATCGCTTGCCTACACCCATAGCGATTGAGCTGAAATGTGTGGCCGTAGTAACCGAATGAGGTTTTGCAATTTTGAAAAAAGACCGTGTAAGCAAATGATTTTGAACTCAATTGCGTACACTTTTTTTAAAATTTCTAACAACCAAGAGATTCTTATATACCTTTGCTCTGTTCACTGAGTATCGCAACCCAAAAGCAAGCTTTCTTACCCGGCATTTTTTGTTCGAAGATGATATTGCTGCAACAAGTCGATACTCGATTTTTTTTCATTTTTTTCATTTTTTCGCAATGAACATCTTCGTAGCAAAATTAAACTACGACACTATCGAGGACGATCTCCGCGCTGCTTTCGAGCAATTCGGTGAGGTTTCTTCGTGCTCTATCGCCCATGACAAAATGACCGGACGCTCTAAGGGCTTTGGTTTTGTTGAAATGGATAACGATGAAGAGGCTGAAAAAGCCATTGACGCACTCAACGAAACAGACCTGGATGGCCGTACTATTGTGGTCAAAAAAGCTGAACCACGCGAAGCTCGTAGCGGCGGCGGCGGTGGTAATCGTGGCGGCGGTGGCGGTTACGGCGGCGGCGGCGGTGGCAATCGCGGCGGCGGTGGCGGTTACGGCGGCGGCGGTGGAAACCGTGGCGGCGGTGGCGGTTACGGCGGCGGCGGCGGCAATCGTGGCGGCGGCGGTTACGGCGGCGGCGGCGGTGGCAATCGCGGCGGCGGCGGTGGAGACCGTTGGTAAGTGTCATTCATTACACCACGACATAAAAAGCGCGGAGCATCGAAAGATGTTCCGCGCTTTTTTGTAGCCCGAAATTCATTTCGGGCTTTTTTGTATACTGAAATTCATTTCGGCCCTTTTGTAACCCGAAATGAATTTCGGCCTTTTTATATACTGAAATGAATTTCGGCCTTTTTGTAGCCCGAAATTCATTTCGGCCCTTTTATAGACGAAATGGATGCAAGCCGAAATAAATTTCGCGCTACGGCAGCCAGGAACGATAATAGGCACCGTCTTCGATGCCAACAGCGTGTTCCGTCATTAGCAACGGACGGAAAGTATCTACCATCACCGCCAATTCCAGCGTTTCTTTTTTACCAATACTTTTTTCGACAGTACCAAGATGTGGGCCATGAGGAATACCTCCAGGGTGCAGGGTAATCATGCCCCGTTCTACGTGTTTTCGGCTCATGAAATCACCGTCCACATAGTAAAGGACCTCATCGGAGTCAATATTAGAGTGGTTGTAGGGTGCTGGGATGGCTAATGGGTGATAGTCAAAGAGTCGGGGTACGAAAGAACAAATGACGAAATTGTGCCCATCAAAAGTTTGATGCACTGGTGGAGGTTGGTGTATACGCCCTGTAATTGGCTCAAAATTGTGGATACTGAAGGCATAAGGATACACAAAACCATCCCAGCCAATGGCATCAAAGGGGTGGTTGAGGTAATGGTATGGGTAAATATTGTCTTGCTTTTTGATGTAAAAAAGGAACTCACCTTTTTGGTCAAAGGTTTGAAGGTCAACGGGTTTCCTGATGTCACGCTCACAAAATGGGGAGTGCTCCAGTAATTGGCCAAATTCGTTGCGATACCGTTTGGGTGTAGTGATCGGTCCAGTACTTTCTATAATCAATAAGCGGTTGTCTGCCGTGTCAAAATGAAGCTGATAAGTTGTGCCTCTGGGTATTACTACATAATCACCGTACTCAAACGGCAACACCCCATACATGGTCAGCAACTTTCCGGTGCCTTCATGGATGAAAATCACCTCATCGGCATCTGCATTTTTGTAGAAATAATCAGTCATGCTTTTGCGCGGCGCAGACAGAATTATCTTGCAATCGGCATTCACTAACATCGCTTTTCGAGAAAGCAGGTAATCATCTTCAGGTGCCACCTGAAATCCCTTTAAACACCTGTGCTTTAACTGTTTATCATGCACCGTCTTAGCAGCTACGCTGTATGGATCACCCACTTGCACAATTTGGGTGGGTGCATTGGCATGATAAATTAGCGAGTAGTTGTTGCTAAAACCTTCTGTACTAAACAACTCTTCATGGTACAAAGAGCCATCAGGTTTGCGAAATTGGGTGTGGCGTTTTGGGGGTATCTGACCGAGCGTATGGTAGTGCATGTGTTGGGGAACGTTTGACTTCTAAATTTTGCGTCTTTGACTTTGGATGTGCAAAGTTATTATTTACCCGTTCCTTAACAGGGAAATAAAAACTTAAGTCGGTGATTTTGTTCTTGCACTTCTTCAGACCAGCTGAGCCAATACTTTTGCAATTTCCACTGCATTCCCATGTTCAAACGAAAGCCGCCGGACATCAGAGGAGCTGCTCGAATCCAGCCCAAACTGATACGTTTTGTCGTAATAAGTCAGCGCGATATGTGCGGCTGCTCCAAAATCATCTTGTTGAAGCGCTTCGAGGGCGGTTTTGAGGTGTTGTCCGCCGAGTTTGCTGGCAATTTTTTGGAATGCCAGGACTAATTCATCCCGATCAGTCAACACATAATCAGCCAGAAGGTGCTCAATGCGCGCTTCATCCGGGATTTCAATGATTACGAGCGGGGCAATTTTCATTTTTGACCAAAAACTATCCGGGATATAAATCCGCCCGATGCTTCGACTTTCATTTTCGACCCACACACGCCTGGATGTATGCATGGGGGCTACGCTGGCAAATAGCTCGTTTTCAAATTGCTCCACCGTTGGTTGAGGGGCTTCGCCAATAAAGCCAAAAGCGGATCCTTTATGGTGGGCAAGCCCTTCTAAATCAATGATTTGCTCGCCTAATTCTCGTAAAGCATGCAGGATTTTGGTCTTGCCTGAGCCCGTCCGTCCACCCAGGATTATAAGTTTCAAATCCGTCATGGCCAGACCATCCAGCACCAGATGGCGGTAGGCTTTGTAGCCGCCCTCCAAGGTGACTACATCGAAGCCTGCCTGGCGAAATAGCCATGCCATACTTCCACTTCGTTGTCCGCCACGCCAGCAGTGTACGGCCAAACGACGATTTGGCGCGAGTGCTTTAGCTTGTTTGACAAACGATTCCATTTTGGGCCCCACGAAACGTAGTCCCAACTCCATAGCTTCCTCTTTTCCTACTTGTTTGTACAGGGTGCCCACGGCAGCCCGTTCTTCATTGGAAAAAAGGGGGAAACTCAACGCTTGGGGGATATGCCCCTGGAAGTACTCACCCGGAGCGCGTACATCAAGGATCACACGGTCGGCATGTTCAGCGAGAAAATCAGTTGGAGAAAGTCTGTCTTGCATCAGGGACGAAGGTAATTCGCCCAATCGTCATTTAGGTCATTCGTCATTGGTGGTCATTCGTCATTAATCGTCATTAGTCGTCATTCGTCATTAATGGTCATTCGTCATTGGTCGTCATTCGTCGTCATTGGTGATCATTCGTCATTTGTCGTCAATCGTCATTAATCATCATGAGGGCATTAATGGCGGTTAAATAATGACCTCATGACGAGTGACGACAAATGACGAATGACCACCAATGACGATAAATGACGAACAATGACCATTAATGACGAATGACGATAAATGACGAACAATGTCCATTAACGACGAATGACGATAAATGACGACCAATGACCATTAATGACGAATGACGATAAATGACGAACAATGACCATTAATGACGAATGACGACCAATGACGAATGACGATTAATTCAATTATTAGTCACGGAGCCAGACCCAGAAACTGCTGTTTTAATTTTTCCAGAAACCCCAAGGCGCACATCACCTGAGCCGGAGATAGCAACATCAGCAGTTGTGCCTTTTAACGCAGAAGCATTCACATCCCCCGAGCCAGAGATCGAAATTTCCTGAACATCAGCGTTGCCTAGAAGGGTCATATTACTGCTCCCAGAGATCGCGATATCTAA
>JBBQLD010000170.1:0-9212 GCA_038327555.1 Chitinophagales bacterium | reverse complement strand
ACCACTTTAGCCGTTCGGGAATATGCAACACCCCAAAGGGTTCCCACTTGTCCAATATCTGCCAGCTTAGTGGGTGGCAAGGTGCCTCCTTGACCAGGGATACCATTATCCTGATAATTAAATTTTACAAATGCAGGTTCTACAGCTACATTGTTATTGGGAGCGTCTGGGTTGCCAAGCGCGTAACAAGGGAGGTAAATTTCCGGATTGTTTCCTTGTACCCATTCACCAGGATAATTGATTGCGAACCGAACATTGTTTTGCTGCCCCGTAATAAATTGGACGCTCGTACCAAATACGTTGCCAGCGAGACTCTCAAAGTCAACATCGTTGGCCAAGGAGCATTCAAATGAATTTGGAATTTCAAATTCGATCCGAACCGATTCGCCAGGATTTGCTGCACGACCAATTACAGATATGGCAAAGTTGTAATTGCCACTTGCGTCGGTCACGGTGGTGCCAATCAATTGATCTTTGGTTGGCAGTATCGCATTGGTATATAAGCGTACGTTGATACCTTCCACTCCTGGTTCTGCACCAGTCTTAAGGCCATCGCCATTAAAGTCACGGAAGGCGATGCCTGATTGCGCTGAAAGCGACATAGTTGTGGCAATCAGCATAAATAAAGGAAGCGCAATGGCCGAAAAGATCATGCGCCAGAACTTGTCTTTCGGGGTGCTGGCATCAAACCAAGCCCCTCGAAAAACAGGTCTTTTCTTGTGGAGTAAACAAACTCTTTTCATGAGAGATGAATTAAATGTTTTATTAAAAATGAGTGTTTTGCTAAATAAAAATGGTTCCACAGGTCAGGCTAATACCTGACTGAAGCGGCGTCAACTTGGTCCGTCCCTGTCACGTATGTGTGGCAGAGACTGCCGTAAAACACAAAACCGCGACGCGCCCAACGGACGCACCACGGCCTTGTGCGCATAGCCGGACTGGCCCTGCGGATGCACGGTAGGAGGATTAAAGTAAAAGTTCAAACCCGCAGGTAGCCCGGCTTGAACTTTCAAAAGGGAGCTTGAATTTTGATCCGATTCAATCGAATACACGAACAAGCCCTGTATGCCCAAAAACACCCATAGCCCTCCAAAGGAGGGCATATTCAAGCAGGCTTTATTTTTTATCAGACTAGACATAATCAACTACATATTGGAACGGAAATTAATCTCTCGATCCATTTTAAGACGAAGCCTACCGTTGCTGCCAGGCTCCCCAACGATCGTTTTCGTTGGAGAGACCTAGCAGATATTACGGAACAGGACTCCACCTAAATTTTTATCTTTTTAAAGAAATATGTCCTTGGAATTATGTCCAAGGCCTTGATTTTCAATATTTTACGGGCCTTTTGGATTTGCTTCATCTAGCAAGCGGAAAAGCCAAAAACCAATCTTTATTAGTCTCTACGATTCTATATATCCCGGGGGATATGTGTTGAGCGGGCAAGCCCAAATGCCGTACGGCACAGCGTGGGACTGGAAAGGACTCCTCGACTAAAAACCAAGGTGGATCTAGCCGACTAGCCACATCCGCGCGCAGGACTTCGGCTTTTGAAAATCGAAAGACTAACTGCCCGTATTCAAAAGAAATCCAGGCTGGTGCATGCGGACAAGGCAATTGTTTGTGCCTTGGAAATCGGTTCATGAGCATACAAACCCCAGAACCAATGCAATTCTGGCTGGGTGTGCCGAACACCACTTCCATTTTTACTTCGATCGTTTGCGCAAGCGATATCGGCAGGCTTTGCGTGACCCGTTTTTGTTGTTGCAACATGAGTTAGGAATATTGTGGATGCCGGTTTAGACCATGGTGGTATCTACAATAATTCCATTGCGGCTGGAGGAAATGGCGGCTGAGGAGGTGTAGTAATTTTTCATGAGTGAAGGCAGATTGATTAGTAAAAAATGATGCCTCAAAAGTCTGACCTCATGACAGGTATTGAACAAACGGAACGCTGGATATCGTTACACCAAACAGCCAAGGATAATACTTATATTCATACGACAAATCATTGAATATTAAATACTTACAGCCCTTCAAAAAGTTTGCAAGTGTTACATTTTGCTTGAAAAAATTGCCGAGAAAATTGGAGGAAGGCAAGGCGGTGTAAGCTGCTTGGAGACCACGTATTGTTAAAACACTAAGGAACTAAGGGTCACTAAGTGTTACGCCAACTAAACCCCTATAAATCTAAAGTGTTACGCCAACTAAACCCCTATAAGTCTTAGTGACCCTTAGTTCCTTAGTGTTTTGGAAACCCGACTAAGAACCACTAAATGTTACGCCAACTAAACCCCTGTAAGTCTTAGTGACCCTTAGTTCCTTAGTGTTTTAGAAAACATGTGGTCGCCCAGCACAAAATGACAGCGCCACTCCGAGTGAACGGAGCGGCGCTGCAAAAACGATGAGATTATGAAAAGGAATAAAAAAGCGGTGCCTGACGCTTTACACCTGAGTGGTGTCAACAATTGCTGTGCCCGTAACGTAGTTTAAACACGTGAGAACACTTTTCTTACAGGAATCCATAGGCAGGAAAATGTGATTATTAAGAATGTAAAATTAAACAAGTCCAAAGGTGATAACCATTGGACTTGTTTAGGGCAACAAAAGAACACTATTTGTTACTTCGATTTATCATGAAAATTTAAATAAACCCTACTTAATATATTGACTTTCAAGCCTTACCGTATCAAAATTTTTGTAAATTTGCTACGCAGTTAATGCAACTTTTTTAGCCGAATTAAGTGACTCGATGGCAATTTCCCATAGCATTTCATACGGAATGACCTCGATTTCGTGGGTTTGGTTCGCAACTTGAAGGGGGGTTTCTTTCAATTTTTGAAGATAGCGCTCCGCTTTGACCACGCTAACCACAGGATCAAATCCGCTCGTGGACACATGCAATAACATTTTCAGGAAGTAGTAACTTCGCTGTGCGTTGTCGCCCCGCAAGTGGCGGTAGCAATATTGTTCCACGGCCTCCACTTCATCCAGCATTTGAGCAAATCGGCGTTCTTGCAGCATGAGCAGCATTTTGACTACGATAATGGCAATATTTATCCCACTTTTATCTTTTGAAAAAATAGGCGTATCGTTGATGAATTTGGCAAGTTTGAATTTTTGCCCGTTTGCTTTGGCTGGTGCCTTGCCTGTCAAAACAAGGTAGTGCACAAAAGCTTCGTAAATGCGCCAGATTTCTTTTACATTTTCAGGCAAGAACTCGAATCGGGCATTTTGGAGGGTCTCGCTCAAAATGCTTGATGCCTGTACAAATTCTCCAGTGTGCAAGGACAGTTGAAGGTACAATTCCCTGTATTTAAACCAGTTGAACGTCCCCTCCTGCATAATCTTAAGGCAGTAATCGGCTGACTCCTGCCCTGCTTCAAACTGCCGCAATTGGATATTACAGATCAGGCGCTGATAGTAAAATATTTGAAGTGGAACGCGAGGCTCATACGCCCGGCCTTTGAAAAAATGGAGCGCTTCATTGCAGGCAATCAAAGCCTGGGCATGGTCATTGGCCGCCGTATGTCGCATGAGCCCGATCATATACCCGTACATCTGTAATTTATAGGTCGAATACCGCTCCATGTTCGGACTTATCAGTTCCCAGTATTCTGTGGCGAGCTTGCACACATCAGTTTGAGCCGAGCGATTGTTGACGTAGCGCACAATAAGTGTAGTGTATAATGCTTCTGCCTGGTTTTCCGCATCATAGGTCTTCCTATGTTTTTCAAACACCTCATTAGCTTCTCTGAATTTTTTGTCGTTGCTTTCGCGAAGGCCATATTGCGTACGCAGATAAGAAGCAATATCCATAGCCAGCAAAGTGAAATCAAACTTTTCAGCCTGCCGAAGCAAACGCGTGGCCACCGAAAGTGCCGCCGCATTTGCATTTTGTCCGGTCAGGATACGCACGACCGTCCAATGCCGATGGCACTCATAATAAGCCTTTTGATAGTCAGAATAGGATTTTTGGTTGCCGTCAATTTCTAATACGGCGTCCAGTATGCGTTCCCGGAAGTCCGATTTTAGTTTGCGGTATTTAGACCCTTCGAAGCTCTCGTCGTAGAGTGTTTTAGCAGCGGCCTCGTCGGTAGAGAACTTACCTTTCGCAATACCATCCCATAGGGCTAGCAGTTTGGATTTAGCCTCCGCCCCCTTGAATGGATAGATGCCATGCTGAATGAGCAGGAGAATGATTTCCTTGAGATCTTGCATAAGCGTGTACTTCTAACGACCCCATTTGCAGCGGCAAATGGAACCTAAAATAGTCCAACAAAAAATGCAAGGAAAACGGTGGCTTTAAGCGTAAATCAAAAAGCCATACCAATGGTTTAAAAGAAGCTTGGCATGACGAAAACCCTGCATGAGACGTACGAGAAGTTGCGGATTAAAAAAAAATATCGTTTTCGATATGCGGCCAAAGATAGAGACAACTTTTATAAAAGAAGTTAACCCCTTCTATTTTTGCTACAAAAACAATAATAGCAAAATATTTACAGCAAAATTTGAGCCAGATTAGAATAAATAAAAATGGTCGCTTAACCGTTCTGTTTGTTCCTTAGTTCTACAAACGCTACGCCGCTATGCGGCTAATCTGACAAAGTAGAAATAGGAACGTGTCGTAAATCCTTATATATGCATCAAATCTTATTTTTAGCCCTGCTTTTTTCTTACAGCGTATCTGCTCAAAATCTGGTAATCAACCCATCCTTTGAGCATAATAGACCCGATGCGGTAGTTGTTCCCTGCGAATTCACCCAATTTTCTTACGATTTCCCTCGAAGAGCTGCTAACTGGAGCGGCTTTCGCGACGGAACACCTGACCTGCTCCGTGCCGCCGAAAACTGCGATTGGCTCCAAACCGTCCACACTGGCGAGCAGTGTCTGGGCATCATCACTTATCTACCTGCGGAGGACGTGGGCCAGCGAACAGATTTTCATGAGTATGTGCAAGGGCAACTATCCGCGCCGCTAAAACCTGGGCAACAATACCGCCTTGAATGTTGGGTGCTCGAAGATTCGGCGGTGGTAAAAGCACATTTGAGCAAGGTCTACAGCCCAAAAACGCCTGTTAAGCCCGTACATTCGGGGAATCTGGGGTTCTGCTTTTCAGTTGCCCCATTTGGGCTTAATGAAATTTCGCCCAGCGCAATTGCCGCTTCAAAACTACGGCCACAGGTCAATTTTGTCGAAATGATCAGCACCTTTGGGCAATGGGTCAAATTGTCTACGACGTTTGTACCAGACCAACCTTTTCAGTCTTTTACAATTGGAAATTTTTTCACAGACCACTTGACGGTCAACGATTTATCTCCCGAAATACATAAATCCATTGTGCAGAAAAACGCAACACTTAGTGCTCCAGTCGACAAAATAAAACGGGTGACTTACCGCTGTATCGACGATATCTATGTGGCTTTGGCTTATCCGCCAGACCCACCTGTTTCGCTGGAAAAGGCGCTCTTGAAAGACAAGAAATACACCTTCAGTGCTGGGGTGCTTTTTGACTCAGGCAAGGCTGATCTTCGTTCGGAGGCGGGATCGGAATTGGATTCCCTGGTAGCATTTCTTCAAAAATTCCCGGAAGTGGTACTTGGCATCAGCGGCCATACCGACGATGTAGGCTCGGACGAGTACAACCTTGATCTCTCGCAACGCCGCGCTAAATCAGTGCAAGAATATCTGGAAACCAAGGGGATTCGCGCTGATCATCTTCGTTCGCGGGGTTTTGGGGAAACACGGCCAGTGGCGGATAACACCACCGAATCGGGGCGGCAGGCAAATCGGAGGGTAGAGTGCATATTGTTGAAAAACTGACAAATTTTGGCAGATTTCTAACTGATTGGGTTTACATTGAAAAATACCACTATGTTCGTGCGGCACAATTTAAACACTTTAACTTTTATGAAATTATTTTCCATTTTCAGCTTGTGGGCATTCCTTTTTTGCCTCCCACTCCAAACTTTTGGGCAAAAAACTACCCTTTCAAACGCACACCTTGTCAAAACTTACAAGGCTTACAAGAACCCGGATCCTAACCTGAGCCATCAGAACTACTTCGATGCTATGGCCGGTAAAATGGGTCTTTCGGCGCAATCAAAAATGGTGCTGACAGAAGAATCCGAAGGTAAAAATGGCTACACCCATTTCAAGTATCAGCAAATGCACGCAGGCTTGCCCGTTTTTGGCAGCCGTTACATTTTGCATGAAAAAGCGGGCAAGGTAATGACGGCTACCGGGCATTTCAGCCCAAAGGCTATTGCCACGTCGATACCCGGTTTCAATGCTACAACGGCGATCGCTTTTGCCAAAAAAGACATGAAAGCTACAGCATACGACACCAAAGCAACTGAGCCTGTTTTGTGTTTTTTTGATCCTGCATTTCCTAACGTCTCCGAAACCCTTCGCCTGGCCTATCAAGTAGATTTGCATAGCACCGAACCATTTGACAAGCGCCGCTATTTTGTAGACGCTGCCACAGGCAAAATCATCAAAAAGCTTCCACTGATCTTGCACCAGGGCGTGCCCAGTACCGCCAAAACGAACTATTATGGCGTTCAAAACATCATTACAGATTCGATAGCGCCTCAGGAATTTGTGCTGCGCGACCCAACCAGAGGCGAGGGCATCTTTATTTACAACAACGATCAAACCAATTTTACGAGTAATTCCTCCAACTGGGATCTAACCAATCCACAAAAAGACGAGGTAGCTTTGGATGCACATTATTGCACCCAGGAATATTATGACATGATGCTTGCAGATTACAACTGGCAAGGGCAAGATGGTCAGGGCAAAGCACTTAAAGTAATTGTACATGCTGGCGCTTTTGTCAATGCTTATTGGGACGGAGAGGCTTCCAGCTTTGGCGACGGCGACTGTGTTTATGGTCCATTGACCACCTTGGAAGTAGTGGGACACGAGTTTACACATGGCATGATTGATTACACCTCTCAGCTGGTTTACGATGCTGAATCTGGTGCCATCAATGAAAGTCTGGCCGATATGTTCGGGAAAATGTTGGAGCGCAAAACCGACCCGGCAAATTCCAGCTGGGACCTGGGCCATTCTTTTATCCTTACCCCGGATGGCGAACCATTCCGTGTTATGGATGACCCGGCAAGCGTCCAAATGCCCGCTTTTTACAAAGGCCAGTTTTGGCAGGACAACAACGGCGTACACACCAACAGTTCCATCGGAAACCTGTGGTTTAGTATGCTGGTAGATGGTAAACAAGGCACAAACGAAGCGGGCGTTGCCTTTAACGTGCCTGCTTTGGGTGTTGATAAGTCGGGGCAAATCGTGTTTGAGGTAAATAAGAATTATTTTACGGAGAACTCCGACTACAACGCGTTTTTCGAATATTCCACTGAGGTGGCCGAATCCCTGTATGGCCCAGGTTCTACAGAACTATTGGCCGTGACAGAGGCCTGGAAGGCTGTAGGATTGCCTAATGTATTAACTATTGGGTTTGACCTCGGTATTGTGTCGGAATTTTCTTATAACGATATCGTTTGTGGCCTTGACGAGTATATACCAGTTAATTTCAAAATTGTTAATTTAAGCGGGACAGCCTATGACCCTTCAATGAATGCTACACTGACCCTTAGCTACGCTTCATTTCCAGATTACACCGTCGACCTAACCAGCCCTATTGGCCCTGGAGAGGTGTTTGAAATACTGGTGACCGATTGGCTAAAGGCCACGCAACCTGGGTATCTATTTTTTAGTGCTACCTTGAATATTGCGGATGACAACGCCGACAATAATTATAGTCAATACTTTTACGAGGTAGCTGCTTTTGGATCTAACGACCTAGGCCTTGATGTATATTTTGAACAACAAGGGTGCTTTGCTTCAAATCAAGGGGTTTTCATGTTTGTTTCCAACAATAGTTGCGAGAAAATCCTAGCTGGCACCACCCTTCAATTTACCGCAACCGATAATATTGGAAACCTGGCTTGGTCATCGCCCTATACTTTGGTCGAAGACCTGTCGGGTGCCGGTTACCTTTTTATTTTTTTTGAAGTACCCGTCACGAGTTCACCCTTGATCCTCACGCTGGTTTATCCAAACGACCCTAACCCAATCAACAACCAGGTTGAATCGCTTAACCAATCGACATTGCCCATAACGAGTACCTATTTAAACACTTTTTCATTTCTAAATGGCCTTGATGGTTACTTAGAAATCGTTCAAAGCGGGCCTAATCCCACGATGTTATACCAAAATAACCGCTATTTTGGTGCCACGGGCCTCGCCACAAACCCGGATGAATTTCAACGATGTCCTGATCCCCTCAATGTCTTCAATAATGAGTACGCTAATGGCATCAACGCTAGCCTTCGTACCTGCATTGATTTTTCGTTTTCCCCTGCCCCCACCCTTGAGTTTGACCTGGTGCAGTTTCGTAATACTTTTGCAGAACCTTCCAACTACCTGTACAGCAGTATGTTGCAGGCAAAATGGGCCGGAAACGGAACCGGGACTGAGGTTATTTTTGGGCAGCCAGAAGGCGAGGTTAAACACCATAACATTGCATTACCACCCTTTTTTAAAGGCGAATTGAACTTGAAATTTTATGCAGAAGTAGGCAAGTGGGAGCTGTTTCCAAATTATTTAGCCGAAGACGATTTTGTGCTTTTAGGTAATCTGAAACTGAGCGCCCCTACCTCTGGAACGGAAGAGCTTGCCACGGGTTCCAGTATCCTAATTTCGCCAAACCCTGCACGAGAATTGGCCACCATTCAAGCTGCTGATGGTATCAAATCACTGGTATTACAAAACCTAAACGGTCAGACCCTCAGAACCTTGCAGGTCAACGCAACTACCTATGATCTTGATTTAAAAGGGCTCGCCAACGGTTTTTACTTGTTAAATATTCAGTTGGAACATGGGCAATGGGGTGTTCGGAAGTTGGTGAAAATGGATTGATCGTTTGGCAAAACAGCCTAGCACGACAAAAGGGCCGAGGTACAAGGATGCTTGTGCTTAGGCTCTTTTATTGGTTATTTGGTTATTTGTTGATTTGGTTATTTGGGGTGCCAAAGCCTAGTATTCGCTTACATCTAGTGGCAGGGGCACGAAGTCTTTGATAGTTTGGTCAGATTATTTTGAGATGAGACTAGGCGCGACGAAGGATTGTAGCGGGCTCTCCATGACTGAGGCGCAACAAAGTATCAGTTCAAAAGAGTCGAACAAACCGT
>JBBQLD010000169.1:0-9240 GCA_038327555.1 Chitinophagales bacterium | reverse complement strand
GCAATTTTTAAGTCATAGAGGATCTATTCAATTATACCTTGTTATGATCGCTAAAACGCCTAAATCCCCTTACTATGCTGTTATTTTCACCTCTATCCGTACAGATGAGGATGCTCAAAACTATGCAGACAACACTTAGTGACCCTTAGTTCCTTAGTGTTTTCAAAAATATCCGGTCGTTTGTTCATAGCTCAACACTTAGTGTCCCTTAGTTCCTTAGTGTTTAAAAAAATATACGGTCGTGTGTTCATGCTATAACACAAGAGTTTAAAAACAAAAAGAAATTTTCTTTCATCACAAGCCTGGAAACCAACTTCGGGCAATAGAATTCAACTATGAAATTTTCATTACTACCCATTCTATTCTGCTTTTTGGCACTTTCGACCGCTGCTGCGCAATCCATCAAAGTGGACAACACCCCTTATAAAATCGTGATCCAGCTGACAAGCGGCGATACCGCCGTGCAGCATGGATTGGTCAAACAAATCCACAACGCGCTGAGCGCAGCACCCAAATCAAAAATTGAAGTGGTCTGCCACAGCAACGGGCTGTTCTTTTTGGTCAGTGCCAAAACTTACCAGTCGGAGGAAATCCGCAAATTGAAAGCGGAGGGTGTGGTCTTTGTGGCCTGCGAAAACAGTATGCGCAGCCACAAGGTGAAGCGCGAAGAGTTGTTGCCCGAAGCCATCACGGTTCCTTCAGGAGTTATAGAGATCGTGAAAAAGCAGGGCAAAAAATGGGCGTATTTGAAAGCGGGATAAAGACTAGGGCCGATTTTTTGGAGTGGATAAAGCCAGTCAAAATAATCTTTAAAAAAATAACTCAATTTGTTTTATAAATACAAACAATATGTTTTAAATTTGCCCTCAGAAAACGCGTAATAGCCTGAATAGATTTTGATAACAACCTGATTTGCAAGAGTCTAACACTAAAATCTTCTCAGTTATGAACTTGAATTACTTCAAAACAAATTGGTTCTATTTTGCAATGGGTATCCTCCTCTTGGTTTACGCAACACGCAAATATCCATGGCTCAACCCATTTAGTGCTACCCAAAAAAACGGCCAAACAGAAAAAGTATCAGAAGCCAAAACAAATTCAAAAGGCGGAGTAGCCCTTCTTGGGTTTGTGCCAGACGCGCCTAAAGAACGCTCCCCAGAAATGGATGCAGTAAGCGGTATAAAAACCGAAGCTTTTCTCAAGCGCTTTGCTAATGTAGCGCTTAGTGAGCGCAAAAAATTCGGGATACCGACTTCTGTTATTTTGGCTTGTGCCTACGCAAACAGCCAGGTAGGACAGCGGGAATCGGCCCTTGCTGCAAACAACTTTTTCGCGCTATCTTGTGCAGAAGGCTGGGAAGGAGAAACGGCCCAAATCGGCGGACAATGTGTGCGCAAATACGAATCTGCCTGGGCGAGTTTCCGAGATTTTAGTATCTATCTGACCGGGCAGGAATGGTTTGGCTCCCTCAAAAAGTCTGCTGGAAAAGACTGGCGCAAATGGATCGAGAAACTCAGCAGCGAAGGGATCTCGAACGCCCAAACCATGCAAAAAGTGATAGAGGCGTATAAACTTGAGGAACTGGATTGAGCACACTTTTGAAATCCATCAAGTGTGTGTCTGATTTATCGGGCGTATACCTGTGGCCTGCTATTGTTGTTCGCAACGATGAAAATTCGCTTTCCTCCTGCACTTCGGAGCATTGCCAGATCTCGGGCCTCGCGCATGGCCCAAAAACCACTGAGGGTGTTATCCATCCAGGCAAAATTGCCTTTTCCATCCCCCAAAAAGAGGGCGCCATTTCCGGCATCACAGGGATTGGTTTCCACTTCAAATCCGTATTTGTTACCCACCATTAAGAGATCAAGATTGCCATCTCCGTTAAAGTCTTCGGAGATAATACCCTGAACAGGAGCTGTTTGTGCCTGAATAGGCAAGCTTCGCCGGATGAATTTTCCGCCCTGATTTTCCCACCAGCAGGTCTCCAATTGATAACAACTTAGGTTTAGCGCATCGTCCAGGTCTTTCTGTGGCCATAGGTCACTCATAGTTGCATTGGCATAATCTTTTGCATACAGGAATTTCTTTTTCAGGATAGGCATTTGTTTTAAAACTACATCCTTTTGCATCAGCGGGTAGATTTTTCCGCCCTCGTTATAGGCCACTATGGGGTCGAGGGTGCCGTTTTTATCAAAGTCCTTCGCAAAGCATAGAAACGGAGCCTCAGCACTGGCCGTAAAACGGGTGTTTAGCCCAAGATTGCCCGTTACGAGATCGAGGTCACCGTCTTTATCGAGGTCAGCCAAGGCTAAGCGATTCCAAAGTCCGTTGGTTTTTGACAATCCGAACTGTTCTGACACATCCTCCAATTTGCCGTTTTTTACCTGATAAATCGTTACAGGCATCCATTCGCCGACCGCAATAAGTTCCTTTTGCCCGTCGCCGTTCAAATCAGCCCAGCTCAAATCTGTCACCATGCCACAACGTTCAAAAGCACCAGCAACCTGACTTGTCACGTCTGTGAATTTGCCCTTGTCGTTCTGAAGCACTGAACTTCGCGGACTCAGCGGCCATTTTTTTGGAGTTAGGCGTCCACCAATAAATAAATCCAGATCGCCGTCCCCATCATAATCATAGGCCGCTGCACGGAATGCGATGTCCTTATTTTCTGGTAATGGCGATTCCGCTTTTGAAAAATTGCCCCCCCCGTCGTTCAAATACAAACGGCATTGCCAAGCTATATCCATTGCGGCATCCGCGCCCCCGCTTGTCATAAATAAATCAAGGTCTTTATCTCCATCTGCATCGAAAAATAAGCCGCCCTGATCCTCGTACTTTTTTTCTGCATAAAACAGCGCAACAGAACTGGCTTTGAACGTCCCACCTGGGATTTGGAGGTACAAAGCCGAAGGGATGTCAAAAGTATTGCCAATAAAAAAATCTTCCAGGCCATCGCCATTCAAGTCGCCTTGTGTGGTGATCGGTCCAAGATCGGTGACAGACCAGGGGTTGAGCATCCAGGTCTCAAAGTCACTGAAAATGTTCTCTTTGTGTACAAATTCTATGCCCACACTCGCAGGCGTTTTTTCCGTAAATAGGGTAGGGCCAAGTGGGGGGGGAGGAACCAAATGTTCAACATACCCTGAAGCATCAGTCCATTTGAGTTGCAGCCGTTGATTGGCAAGGACATTGGTTAGGGTTTGCGTTTTGCCATCGGGCCAGCGAACACTAAGCTTGTCTACCTGTGCCGTTTGACCCAAACCGAAATGGATTAGGTGCTCAACGGACGAGAAAATGCCGTGGTTAGGATTGATTTCTGAATATTGAGTAATACCTTTATATTCAATCAATACAGAAGCTCCGACTGCAAAGAGATTCCCTGGGCTTCCCTGCAATTTGGCCTGGAGATAATTGCCGCTGTTTTGCTCGCGGGTAAGATTTTTGTAGATGAACGCAGGTTCTTCCATGTTGTTGACAACCAGGTCTAAATCACCATCGGCATCAAAATCCGCCCAAGCTCCACCGCTCGACCAAGAGCCTTTCATGGTCATCCATTCGCCGCTTTTATCCTCAAACTGCCAATTTCCCTTGTTTTGGTATACAAGGTTGCGGACTTTGAATTGGGTAAGTTTATCCAAGTAGGGCATCACGTTTTTCTGCTTGTCTGCCCGCGATTTGTCAACTTCAGGAAGAATAAAGTCTTCAAAGTCTCGGTTGGTCACCTCCCTACGGTAGCCGTTGGCGATATGAAGGTCTTTCAGGCCATCATTATCGAGGTCAGCAAACAGACAACTCCAGGCCCAATCCGTTTTATACACCCCGGCCAGGCAGGCAATATCGCTAAAGGTGCCATTGCCATTGTTTCGTTGCAATACATTTCGGGCCACAGGCCTGAAATAACCATATTTCACCATGATCAGATAACGGCTCAAAGGATTGGTGTTGTTGAGGAGCTTTTGGCGATAGTTCTTCATGGGAAGCATATCAACTGTAAACAAATCTATGCGCCCGTCATTGTCAAAATCGTTTAGATCTGCTCCCATGGTGGTCATGCTGCTGTGCCGAAAATATTGCCTCATTTGTTCGGTAAATCCTCCTTTGTGGTTGTTGATAAACAAGTTGTCCGGATGTACGAAGTCGTTGCTCACATACACATCAGGCCAGCCGTCAGCATTGAAATCTGTAACCGAGACACTTAGACCAAATCCTATATTTTGAATCCCGGCAGCTTTTGAAATGTTGATAAATTTTCCACCTTCGTTTTTGTAAAAATTATCGGAATCGTACTTGTCTATCGGATCCAATGCCGGAATAAGTGTTGTGCCATCAGCGGCATATTTCACCCCAATACGACTGGTTTTGTTCAGGTCTGGCGGGTGGTTTATCACATAACAGTCGAGATCTCCATCGTTGTCGTAATCAAAAAAATTAGCGCCTGAACACGGGCCTGTATCATCCAGTCCAAAAGCTTTTGCCTGTTCGCTGAAACTTAGGTCTTTGTTGTTGATGTATAATTTTGCTACCCTGCCAGCTTCATCTGGCCCTGCGTGGCATACATATAGATCCAGCCAGCCATCAGCATTTACATCGGCAGCGGTGACGGAGGTTTCAAATCCTTCTGCTCCGTCCACACCCGAAGCATTCGTAATATCCTTAAATTTGAAATTCCCCTGATTCAAATAAAGCTTGTTTGCCCCACTTGAGCTTACAAAATAAAGGTCAGGAAGCTGATCATTGTTGATATCAACTACTGCCACACCGCCACCGTTGTATTGATTGATGTTCAGCAGTACATTGTGGGTATTGTCTTCTATTACGATATTCTGAAAATCTACCCCCGTTTCCTCAGGAGAAAGTAGTTGTAAGCGAGGGTTTTTGGCGGTCAGAGTTGGCTCAGATCCAGAATCGGAGGTCAAGTCAGGGCCATTACTTTTACCGGGTGTCCCAAAAAAGTAATAAGCCAAACCAGCCAAAGTAAGTAGCATGAGGCCGCTGATTAAATATTTATGGCGAGGTGAAGACCCTTTTGCTTTGGGTTTCGCGGTAGCTGATGCAACCGTTGGACGCTTTAATTTTTTACTCATGTAGAAGGCTAAAGCTTATGGGTTGTACTTTATCATATTAACCGCAACACTTTGGTTGGATTCGGATTCGGTATTGATGTTCAGGATTTTTTTGATTTAAGATTGCTGACTTAATGATTTTTGATGGAATGGCCCAGACAATGCTCTGTAAGGAACGCGGCACCAATAACTTAGTCATTTGATGCCACCCTTTGTTCCATCATATAGCGGCTATTTTTCTTTAAATAGCCCCATTATTCGCAGAAAAATAGGGTTGTCTGATGAAAAAATGGTTGACCTAAAATGACTAAGTTATGGGTGCCGCGTTCCTAAAGAAATATTCAAATTCTGTCTGGCATAGAAATTAAATCCCTGGCTGTCGAAAAATTCTAAAATCAACGATCGTGTATTTTGCGATCAAAAATCAAAAACAAAACGCTCAACACAAGCCTACTCATACACCTGTGGCCTGCTATTGTTGTTCGCAACGATGAAAATTCGCTTTCCTCCTGCACCTCGGAGCATTGCCAGATCTCGGGCCTCACGCATGGCCCAAAAACCACTGAGGGTGTTGTCCATCCAGGCAAAATTGCCTTTCCCATCCCCCAAAAAGAGGGTGCCATTTCCGGCATCACAGGGATTGGTTTCCACTTCAAAGCCATATTTGTTACCCACCATTAAGAGATCAAGATTGCCATCGCCGTTAAAGTCTTCGGAGATAATACCCTGAACAGGAGCTGTTTGTGCCTGAATAGGCAAGCTTCGCCGGATGAATTTTCCGCCCTGATTTTCCCACCAGCAGGTCTCCATTTGAAAGCATTCAAGGCGGAGTGCGGCATCAAGATCTTTTTTGGGCCACAAATCGCTGACCGTTGCTTTAGCGTAGTTTTTAGCGTAGAGAAACTTCTTTTTTAACGCAGGCATTTGCTTTAGCAGCACATCTTTTTGAAGCAGGGGATATACTTTCCCGCCTTCATGGTAGGCTACGATTGGATCAAGTGTTCCATTGTTATCAAAATCTTTCGCGTAGCACAATAAAGGGGCTTCTGTACTGGCCGTATAACGGGTATTCAAGCCAAGATTGCCAGTAACTAGATCAAGATCCCCGTCTTTGTCAAGATCTGCCAGCGAAAGTCGATTCCAGAGACCATTGGTTTTTGAGAGTCCAAATTGAGCTGTTACATCCTCCAATTTGTTGTTTTTTAGTTGAAAAATGGACACAGGCATCCACTCCCCGACCACGATGAGTTCCTTTTTGCCGTCGTTGTTCAGGTCACTCCAGGCCAAATCTGTCACCATACCGCAGCGCTCAAATGCTCCGGCCACCTGGCTGGTCACATCGGTAAATTTTCCGCCGTTGTTTTGGAGCACCACACTACGCGGGGATAGGGGCCAGTTTTTAGGCACCAGCCTTCCGCCAATAAAGATATCTTGATCTCCATCCCCATCGTAATCGTATAGTGTTGCACGCAGCCCAAAATCTTTAAATTCTGGCAGTACACCTTTGTCAGCAGCAGCAAAATTGCCCTTGCCATCATTCAAATAGAGCGCACATTGCCAGGCTTTATCACTGTTCCCGTCTGCTCCACCCCTGAGCACAAAAAGATCCAAGTCCTGATCTCCATCGGCATCAAAAAAAAGCCCCCCCTGATCTTCGTAGTCTTTGTCTTTGGCAAAGGTAGCCGCCGAGCTGGAGCGGAATGTGCCAGCGGCAGTTTGGAGAAATAGCGCGCTCGTGCCATTAAAAGCATTTCCGATGAAAAAATCATCCAGATTGTCGCCATTCACATCTCCAGCGGTAAGGAGTGGTCCAAGATCACTTACACTCCAGGGACTCAGAATCCAGTTCTCAAAATCACTATAAACGTTTTCCTGGTGTTCAAAATTGATGCCTATGGTCGCTGCATTTTTTTCAGAAAACAAGGTGGCACTTGTCGCAGGGGGCATCAAATGAGCAACATAGCCGCTTGCATCGGCCCATTTGAGTTGGAGGCGTTGATTGGCAGGGACGTTGCTGAGGATCTGTGTTTTGCCGTCCGGCCAACGGATGCTCAGTTTGTCTATTTGACTGGCCTGGCCCAAGCCAAAATGGATCAAATGCTCCACCGAAGAGAAAATGCCATGGTTGGGATTGAGTTCTTGGTATTGCTTAACACCCTGATATTCAATTAGTACGGAAGCCCCAACCGCAAATGGATTGACCGGGCTGCCTTGCAATTTGGCTTGTAGATAATTTCCGCCGCCCTGCTCACGCGAAAGATTTTTATAAATAAAAGCAGGATCTTCAAGGTTGTTAACCACCAAATCAAGGTCTCCATCTGCATCAAAATCCGCCCAAGCTCCACCACTGGACCAGGAACCTGGTATGGTCATCCAGTCGCCACTTTTATCCTCAAATTGCCAATTGCCTTTATTTTGAAACACAAAATTGCGCACTTTGTAATCGGCCAATTTATTGATGATCGCCATTACATCCTTATCCTTACTTTGCATGGCCTTGCTAATTTCAGGCTGCAGAAACTCCTGATAATCGCGATTCGTTACCTCTTTACGGTAGCCATTGGCAATATGTATATCTTTCAAGCCATCGTTGTCCAAATCAGCGAGCAGACAGCTCCAAGACCAGTCTGTTTTATAAATACCCGCCAAACAAGCCAAATCACTGAATGTGCCGTTTCCATTGTTATGTTGCAGTACGTTTCGGGCTACAGGCTTGAAAAAGCCATTGTTTACCATGGAAAGATAGCGACTGAGTTCGTTGGTGTTTTTAAGCAACTTTTGGCGGTAATTATTCGCGGGAAACATATCCACGGTTAACAAATCCATACGCCCGTCATTGTCAAAATCATTCAGGTCTGCCCCCATCGTACTCATACTATTGTGCCGAAAATATTGGCTTATTTCCTCCGTAAAACCACCTTTTCGGTTGTTGATGAACAAGTTGTCGGGTTGTATAAAGTCGTTTCCGACATACACATCGGGCCAGCCATCATAGTTGAAATCGGTAACCGAGACACTGAGTCCGAACCCTAGATTTTGAATCCCGGCTGCTTTGGAGATGTTGACAAATTTGCCGCGTTCATTCTTGTAAAAATTGTCGGAATCATGTGGGTCTTTGGGTGATAAGTCGGGTACAAGGGTCTTACCATCTACACCATATTTGAGCGCAATTTGACTTGATTTACGGAGGTTAGTCGGGTGATTAATGACGTAAGCGTCAAGGTCACCATCATTGTCGTAATCAAAAAAGTTGGCCCCGGAACAAGGGCTTGAATCATCCAAGCCATAAGCTTTTGCCTGCTCGCTGAAGCTGAGGTCTTTGTTATTGATGAATAGTTTTGCCACCCTTCCAGCTTCATCTGGCCCGGCGTGACAAACATATAGGTCGAGCCAGCCATCCGCATTCACATCGACGGCAGTCACAGAGGTTTCAAATCCTGCTTCGCTGCCCACTCCGGCAGTATCGGTGATATCCTTAAATTTGAAATTCCCCTGATTTAGATAGAGTCGATTCTTGCCATTGGAACATACAAAATAGAGGTCGGGCAGATTGTCATTGTTGATATCAACAACAGCCACACCACCGCCGTTGTACTGGTTGATGTTTAAAATCACGTTGTGTGTGTTATCTTCCAGGATAACATTCTGGAAATCAACACCCGTTTCTTCCGATGACAAGAGCTGTAGCAGCGGTTGCTTCGCCGTCAAGGTAGCTTCCGATTCGGTAGCTTCGGTTAAGTCAATGCCTGTGCTTTTTCCCGGGGTTCTCCAAAAGTAATAGGCGCAACAAGCTAAAATTAGAAATCCAAGACCGACAAGCAGGTAAATTCGGCGCGGGAATGGCTTTTTTATACTGGTGGCATCCGTATGCGTTGGCGCATTAGAACGCGTAAGCTTTTTGCTCATTTTTTACTTTTCAAAAATTTGCAAGGCACTATTGTTGTTGGCGACTACGATAATCTTCTTTCCTTTGGCCCCTTTAAGCAGGGTCAAATCACGGGCTTCGCGCATGGCCCAAAAGCCGCTTAGGAGATTGTCAAGCCAGCTAAAATTGCCCTTCCCATCTCCTAGCAACAGGATTCCATTGCCTGAATCAACGGTCGCTGTTTCCACTTCGTAGTGGTTTTTGTTGCCGGCCATCAGGAGGTCTACGTTGCCATCGCCATTGAAATCATCG
>JBBQLD010000168.1:0-9287 GCA_038327555.1 Chitinophagales bacterium | reverse complement strand
TTCATGCAATACTTTCCAAAGCCCTTGCCCTACACAGCCAAAGCCGAAGAGTCCTATTTTCATGTTTTTATGAATTGAACGCGTGATGAAGTGATGTCCACAAACAAAAAATCCCCTCCGGTAAGCCGGAAGGGACAATTTCTTTGCGCAAGGAAATTGGCGTTAGCCTTCCGACTTATCTATTCCTGATTATTCAAGAACGGATTTGGCACCTTAATCGAGTTTGCGCTAAACATGATCAGGTTGCCAAGGCTTCAACGGGCCGATCCCTCCGCCTTTCTGGATAAGTCTATCCCGATTGAAATCGGGATTGTTTTCGCAATGAACTTTTGCAAAGATGACAAGGATTAGCGCAAACGAAAAAGGCAATGGATGAAATTTAAAGGAATATTAACGGTTAAGGAACGCGGTTAGATGTAACAAGCTATTATGCACATGTTCCCAAAGGGCAATCGGAATTAGATTAAGCTACCTGTTTCTAACTGCTCTTGTCCTATTTTTGCCTTTTCAAAATTAATCTTTTCATGATAAAAATCCTCCCGATGACCGCTTTTGCACTCTGTGCGTTTTTAGCATCCGCCCAAATAGAAAGCTCAAAAACCTTTGATTTTGAAGATCCTAGCACGCTTTTGAGCGAGCTTTTTGATGCCGACACCTTCTCCAATTCTGGTGAAGTCCTTTGGGAACCGCTTACTTATGCTGATGAGCTTTCAGCCAATTATTCAGACGATGGTTGGATGCATACTCGACTCGATACCCTGCTTTTTTACAACAGCTACGAAGTTGAAAGGGCAGTTGCTGTATTCGAGACCCTGCATTATGAACGCGGAGAGATTAGCGATTGCCTATCCTGTGGGGCGCAAATAAGTGTGGCGATATTTGATAAATCAGCAGATGGCAAATGGATCATCGAGCGTTTTGAAAAGCACTTGACTTCACTTGGGGGAAGTGGCTACGGTGGTGAAATTGGCCTGGCTCAATTTGGCGAAAACCAAACCTGCTTAAGTCTTGAAATGAATTGGATGGGCCAGGGGGTGTATGCCGAATATCTCTCTTTCCTCAATCTGGAAGACCTGAAAAAGGTGTTCAATCTGGTCATTCACGAAGACAACATGGCGGTGCTCGGCGAAGCTTCTGAACGTGCCTATTCCTTCGACAAAGCCATTCAATTACTGCCAACCGTAGAAACGGTTTCGGGCTGGTGGGAATTTGACTTGGTCACGCAGGGGACTCAGCCAGACAATGATGTTGAACGGGCTGTACCCGCCAACACGGTGGAACGATATGCTTTTAATTGGGAAACAGGCACCTATATGAAGGTGTGCCATTAAGTGCTTAATTATAGCCTCTTGTCTGCCCCTGGCCTTGGTTATTGCTGTATTGTTGTCCGCCACCGCCGCCGCCGTAACTTTTTTCTTTTTCCTTCTCTCTAATTTCGACATAACCAAAGCCAAGCTGAGGGTACTCGCCAAAACCGGCATAATAGCAGAATTCTAAAAGTGGCTGGGACATAGCCACTTCAAAATCATAAACAAAGCCACGCAATTGCTGAATGCCATCGGTATTGGGCTTCAAGTGAATAAGTCTTGATTTGGCCTGTCCAAACATCCTGAAATGCATGGCATAGGATGGGTCAATTAACTTCAAAGCTGCCAATGATTTGTATTGGGTGGCTGCTTTGAAACGACGGACAGTGTGGGTGAAGAAACTCACATCATAGTCCGGGTTATCAGGCATGAGGTATGGATTAGGCATCGGCTTATCGTCGTCCACATTCGTGACGGAGATAGGCGAAGTAGCCTTGAACTGCATCACCTCTTTAAAATTTGGATGGGGCATTACCTGCCAGTGCTTCACTTCAAATCGTGCAGGTTGGCCCTCAAGAACACCCAAGGAGAGTGGTATTTGACGAAAGAGCTGAATGACCTGTTGTTCGAAAGAAGGGTCAAGGAAGGTAGAGAAAGTGAGCTTTACCTGATTGCCTTGAAGCCTGAATTCCTGGCGTACCTGATCCATTTCATAGGGATAGATGGCCAATGGACTAAACGTGAAAAGCTTGAATGTACGAGAAGCAAAATCATAGCCTCGTTTTTGAGCCCAAGCCGACATTTCGGGATTGGCTTTGGACAAGACACTGAAAACCCAATTGGAAATTTCCGATTGGTAGTTAATTGGGATGATGGTCCCTTTCTGGCAAGTCAGGGTAAATTGGATGCGCATACAGTGCGATTGATTAAAAGAAGATTAAAAATTCCCCCAGTAATGTTTGTAATTGTCGTTTTGCAGGGCGAAAAGTACGCAACACTTCAATTTTTTCAAGAAAAATTTCAGAAATCATGCAAATCATTGCAGGTTAACTGTAATAATTACGGGCTGGTGATCAGAAAACTGAAAAGTTTGGTCAATTCCATGGACTGAACGGATTCGAATATTGGGTGAAACCAGGAAAAAATCAATCAGCGTTTCAAAGGTTTTGCCTTTTACATAGGGATCGCGAGCCTTTCGATTGGTGGCCGTCGTAGGATCGTAGGCATACGTCCAATCTTCAGGAAAAAAATCAGGCGGCAAATTCCCTTGAACATACCCTTGCGTATTTCCCGGCATAAAAGTATCGAACCTAAAATGGGGTGGGCATTGATTCCAGTCGCCGCCGAGTATCACATAATTGCCTTTTTTGTATTCAGCAAGTGCTAAATCGCGGAGGTAAGGCAGTTGAATGGCCTTTATTTTATCTCCGGGATCATAAGCGGAGTTGTGCAAGTTTATCACCACTAAATCTTTACCCCTCACAGTAGGGTAGCGGTGCAACGCGGCACAACGATCTAGCTGGAACATACGATCGGGCATAGGGTATTGGCCAGGAAGTTGGTGCCGGGTGGCTTCAGAAGGCTGGTAACGGCTGAAAGTAGCCAGCCCGGATAATACGGCCCCATAAGCGTTCCAAGGCTCTAAAAGCGGAATTGGCACCCGATTGCACTGATAATTGACAGCGAAATCAGCCGTAAAGCCTGGCAATACTTTTTGATAAGCCTCATACTGCCGGATGCGGTAACTGCGGTCAGATTCCAAATCAGCTTCCTGCAAAAGGAAAACATCTACACTATCCTTGTTCCTTTGTAGAAAACCAAGTGCTCCATTCAGGTTTTTTTCTACTAATGGCTTTGGACTGCGGATCATACTCCGGCCAGAATACCACATCCCGGCATCGTCATAAAAAAAATCGGATTCTGCCCCCAGTCCGCCATAGCCAACATTCCAGGTGAGGAGTGTAAGCACACTATCTTTTAAGACCTTTTCGGTAGATATTTGGTCTACTGAAAGCGGAGTTGGTGCCGAACCCGGTTGCCAATCCGTAGCCCAGCCATAGGAGAATATGCCAACAAAATAGAGTCCCAGAAGCAATAGAATTCCACCAAAGGCACGGCGGTAAAAGCGTTGTTTTTTCATGGATAGAAATTTTGGCAAAAAACTTTGGCGAACACGCTCAAAAATTTTGGTGGCTGCTACATCTTAATCATCCAAAGCCCCAAAAGCACGATTACAAAATAAGGCACCAAACTGGCCGCACCACCATAATCTTTGGCCATGCGTTGCCCAAAGAACAAGCTCAAAAGTGAAATGCCTGCCAGCGCAGGGCTAAAGATGGCTGCACCGCTTTGGCCAGTCAGCACCGTTTGCAAAAACGCCCAGGCGGATACCATACCCGTGAGGGTTTCAAGTACAGTAATGGTTGGTAAAAGCAGGGACACACTTCCAGATAATGGACTGTTTTTGAATTGATCGAGGAAGTAGTCCAGATTGCTTTTGTAATTCAGTACCTTATCAAGTCCTGACTGTAAAAAAAGGATGGCAAAAAAGGCGGTTATAAAGAGCGTAGGCAAATTGGTGAAAATCAGATCCATAATACATGCAGGTCAGTTGAAATGATGGGGCAAGATACGGTGTCCAATTTTAGGAAAAAAGAAACCCGTCCTTCGGTGCAAGGCCGAAGGACGGGGTGAAAAAAAGGTCAAATTCTGGGTTTTTAATTTCCGGAACTCGCCTCGGGCATTTTATCCACCTTCCCAACCATGGCAAGGGGTACCGACTGCATAGAGTCGAAATTTGTAACTACGGACACAATACGATAAAAATCACCTTCTTTTTGGCTATCGTAGGTTACTTTGATTAGCCCGGTTTTGCCTGGTGCAACAGGGTTTTGATCCCATTCCGTAACTGTACAATGGCAGCTACTTTTCACCTGCAAAATCATTAAATTCTCGCTACTAATATTTTTTACCCTGAATTCCCGCGTGACCGCTTGTCCAAACGGAACATTGCCCGTGGTAATCTGGCGATCCAGCCATTCCACTTTTCCTGAATTTAGGGAGTTATCTACAGCTTTTAACGTTTGTGCGGTAGATTTCGAAACCAAAAAAAGCGAGCAAAAAAACAATGAAAACTGGAGAAGGTGTTTCATAAAAATGATGATTTTCAATGACTTAGATTATCTGTTATGCTTCTGTGAAATTACATTTTCAAAAACCACGCCGAAAATTACAAAGCGTCTTTTCTTTTGCGAAAAATTTAACTAGAAACCTTGAAATAAGAATCTTCGCTTCCAGGTAACGGCCGTCCACCAGCCAATTGCTGCGCCCAAGACCATTCCCCCAAATACATCTCCAGGGTAATGTACACCTACATATACTTGTGAAAAAGCAATCAAAGCAGCCCATGTGAGTGCCACTGGCCGTAACCAATGCGCCAGTCCTTCAAATATAATTATTAGAAAAATTGCAACAGCAAAATGGTTCGCTGCATGGCTGGAGGTAAAACTATATCCACCACCGCAGGGCACTCTTAATTGTATTTTTTCAAACATTTCCGGATCGTTACATGGCCGAAGACGCTGCACGTTTTTCTTTACTAAGGTGCTGCTGGTGTAGTCAGACAATCCAGCAGCCAATACAAGGCCAAGGATAATGATCCAGCCACGTCCTTTAAAATTGAGCAATGCAAACGCGGCAACAAAAATATAAACGGGCATCCAAAACCATTTCTCCCGAAACCAGGGTAGCAATACATCAAAAACCGGATTACTAAGACTTCCGTTGATGAATTGGAAAAGAGTGGCGTCCCAATATTGGAGTGTTTCGAGCATGGTGGTCAGGGTTTTTCAGCGATGAGAATCAGCCGTTTGGAGTTGTTTTCATCAAAAGTTGAAAGATCGTAATCTCCGTAAGATTGCCTCAATACAAGTCCTGCCGAATCCAACAGCGTTTGAAAATCGTTCAAATCAAATAGGCGCACCTTTTCTCGGAAATGAAACAAACGCCCTCCCGTTTGGAACTCTACTGATTTGAAAACATACCCGCTACGCACCCATCTTTTGAGGGTAAAACTGAGGTTGTCTATTGTCTTCACTTCCGAGTGTACCAGATTTTTACGCACAAAGTTTGCATTAAAAAAATCAAGCAAAAACAGTCCTCCTGGACGGAGATCCTTTGCCACATTTTTCAAAGCAAGCAAATGGTCGGCGTCAGTTTCGAAGTACCCAAAACTAGTAAACATATTCATTACAGCATCGAAATAATTGAGCCTGAATGATTTGCGCATGTCGTGCTGATAAAACTCTAAACCAGTTTGTTCGAAAGTTCTGGCATAAGTAATACTCGCCTGAGCGATATCTATCCCGGTAACCTGAAACCCTTTTTCTGCAAGGAAACGGGAATGGCGACCCTTCCCACAGGCCAGATCAAGCACCCTGCAACCCGGAGGGAGGGCAAGTGCGTGTAGTAAATTATTGAGTGCAATTTTAGCTTCATTTTCATCGCGGCTTTTGTAAAGTAGGTGGTAGTAAGGCGAATCAAACCACTCCGCGAACCATTCTTTTCTCATTTGTTGCATTTTTACAAGGCCGAAGGTAAGCTGCGCCTCGGAAGTCTGCTCCGACATTCTAATTGGAAGCAGCCAACTCAAATCTGCTGACGTCACTTTGCTCACCGCTTTCTACAGACTTCCGGAGTACATTCGCAGCCTGTTTATCGTTCATCGTTTATAGTACATCGTTCAAAATGCACATCCTACTAGTAGCCGCCACACCTTTTGAAATCGCGCCAACCATTGCCTGGCTCGAAACCCATTTTATAGCAAATGCAGCAGGGGTTTTTGAAAAAGAAAGCTTGCAGGTACAAACACTGGTCACTGGAGTTGGTATGACAGCTACGGCGTTTCAACTTGGCCATTTTTTGGCCCAAAACCGCCCTGATTGGATCATCAATGCAGGCATTGCTGGGGCTTTTGATCCCAGTCTAAACCTTGGTGATGTGGTTCAAATCAACAGTGAACGCTTTGGTGATCTTGGTGTCGAGGAGGCCGATGGTGGGTTTATGGATATGGCAGAACTCGGGTTTTTGCCGCAAGCGAAGTATCTAAGCCCCCAGCCAGCCATTCCGAACCTTCGCAGTTGTGAGGGCTTGACGGTAAACAAAGTGCATGGCGCGGCTGGTTCTATACTTCAGATTCAGCAGAAATACCCCGATGCACAGGTGGAGAGCATGGAAGGTGCTGCTTTTTTTTATGCCTGCCTGGCGGCGGGGGTACCATTTGCTGAAATTCGCAGCATTTCCAATCGGGTGGAACCTCGTAACCGTGATGCCTGGGATTTGCCGCTGGCTATTCGAAATTTGAATGAAGTGCTGGTGAGCATGCTGGAAGCTGTTGGGTAGGTGTTATTTCGTCATTGGTCATTACGTCATTTTGTCATTGGTCATTTTCCAGCCGTACACTTCTTTTTTGCGGCTTGTCATTCTGAACGTATTGAAGAATCTGAGGCCGAAGGCCTAAAATTTAGAAGAAAAAGCTTCGGCCTTCGGCCTCAGATTCTTCACTACGTTCAGAATGACAAACCACAAAAAAGAAGTGTACGGCTGGAAAATTCGGTGCTAAGGAACGCGGCACCAAACTTAATACAGCATCAACTTTCAAAATTGAGTGCTCTACCCTCCAATTTCATGTACTCTAGCACCATCTTGATCTGTCCGAAGGTGTATTTTTCTTCAAAGTGCGCCTTCGCTTCGGAACTTATTTGAGTCTTGTTCTTGCGAAAAAACTCCTCGATTTCCTGGACTGGTTCCTGATCAAGCAAACTGAAAACATCCAGTTCCCCCAAACCCACAAAGGTGGCTAGATGGCCTTCTATAGTACTCCGCACGAAGCCCCGTTCCTGTGCAATTTCATCAATAGTTTTACCAGATTTGAACAATTCAAGGCTAAGGGTCTTGGTGTCCGCTTTGGGCAGTTTTTCAACGGGCAATTCCCGCAATTCATCCGGCTCAATCTTGTTTTCGGCACAATATTCCTGAATCATGGAGATCAATTCTGCCCCAAACCGCTTGACTTTAGCTTCGCCGATGCCATTGACCTTTTTAAGGGCAGGGAGGTTTTGTGGAAGCAAATGCACCAAATCAAGTAGTGTTTTAGTATGCATGATTTGATACCTTTCTACTCCGGCCTCATCAGCCAAATCTTCCCTCCATTTTTTCAATTGAACGAATAGCGCAGGATGGGGCGTGTTTTTGGGAATGCCATACTGATCGGAAGCAATGGGTGCTTGAGTACTTTTTGATACCCGAAAATCTAAGTCGGCATCGGTTTTGACGCGGAGATATAGAGCGGCTGAAAATCCATTTTGAATACTTGCAAAGCAGGCGTTTTTGATAAAAACTTCTTTCTGAAGTCCCTCCAATTGCTCCATACTGGCTTTTAAGACAGACTTATTGTCGGTCAGAATATGGATGTCGCGGGTTGCAAGCAGGATCACATTGCCTAATTTTTCTTCAAAATACGCGCCTGCTTTTTGAAGGCGAGCTTGTAGGTCTGCGTTTTCTTCGGGCAGCATAGCTGCTTCAAAGTATTGCCAAATTTGTGGTTTAAAACGTTCAGCTACTACAAAAACGAGTTCAAGTACCTGGGCCTCTAAAGTCCTTAACTGCTGCCCACTTTCTCCTAGAATAATCTTTCCGTGTTCCAGGAATATGCGATTCAGCTGCGTAAAATGCCGGCGAAGGCGAGAAAAATCAAACAATTCCAGCATCAGGGACTGCTGATAATCTGCTTTAGAACGACTGAGATGGGCTTCGTCGGGGGCGTTTTTATCAGCCTCGTCGGTGTAGGTTTTCACTACTTGGTCGGTCTTGACACTCGACGGAATGATCTTGGAGCGAAGTACAATGCCTTCAAAACTTTTACAGCGACTCAGCGCAACATACACTTGCCCGTGTGCAAAAGCCGCCTGCGCGTCAATGATGGCACGCTCGAAAGTGAGCCCCTGACTTTTATGGATGGTAATGGCCCAAGCCAGTTTGAGTGGATACTGGGTGAAAGTACCTAGCAATTGCTCTTCGACTTCTTTAGTTTGCTCGTTCAGCGTATATTTCACATTGGTCCATTCAACCGGCCCGATCTCAATATCTTCGTTTTCTCCGGGACAACGAACATAAATGGTATCCTTCCTAAAGCCCGTTACTTTGCCGATTTTGCCATTATAGAACCGTTTTTCTCGATTCATATCGTTTTTTACAAACATCACCTGTGCATCTTTTTTGCACTCAAATATCTCGTCGGCGGGGTAAGCATAGGCTGGAAAATCGTTTACAATGGTCGCCTTAAACGTTTGAAGCGGCTGTACTATCTCGGCCAATTTTTCGCTGTTAATCTCCTGCGCAGAAGCATTATGGGCCGTCAGGGTGATGTAAGGCTCGGCTTCTGTAGGTTTAAAATTTGCTATGAATCGACTATTGAGCAAGGCGAGTACCGACTCGTCGATTTGATTGTTACGCACCTTGTTTAGCAGATCAATAAAACTCGTGTCAGACTGCCTGTAAATATGTTTCAGCTCAATGGAGACAGGATCTGTATTGCGAAGCGCTTGACTACCAAAGAAATACATTGTCTGATAATGATCGCGCAGCAGGTACCATTCTTCATCTTTTACAATGGGTGGAAGCTGGTGGAGGTCACCAATCATCAACAATTGCAGCCCACCAAAGGGCTTGTTTCGGTCGCGAAATCTGCGCAGTACATCGTCAATAGCATCTAGCACGTCGGCCCGAACCATGCTTATTTCATCAATGACCAAAAGATCCAGGCTTTGAATCAGGCGTATTTTTTCGCCTGAAAATCGTCGTTGCCGCATAGGATCCTGCGCGCTTCCCGGCAAAAAAGGCCCAAAAGGCAACTGGAAAAAGGAGTGGATAGTCATGCCACCTGCATTGATAGCGGCTACGCCAGTGGGCGCAACGATGACC
>JBBQLD010000167.1:0-9342 GCA_038327555.1 Chitinophagales bacterium | reverse complement strand
ACAGGTTTACTAAATTTTGGAGGGCGGCCTCATGCGTCGCAGCACTTACCACCCATTTATTTCCGTGGTCTTGCACCAGATTTGCCCCGTCCAAGCCCTGCGTACCAAGCGCCACATCATTTTGCAGCAACAATCCCAGCGGGGTGTTATTCAGCCCAGAACCTTTGAGCGTAGTGCCTTCACAACCAAGCGAGTATTCTATGCCTGTGCTTAGTTTGTCGGTGGTGTTGCAGATATAATCGCTCTGATTCACATTTCTGAGCCGATATCCAATGGCGTTGAATTCTGTGGCCATGGTGTGTACGTCATTGCAATTTGCCGTAAACCTGCTGGTATTCAGAATGTCTACTCCGGTCACATTAGAAAGGCTGTTGTTTTTGATCTCGATGTCGTTGTTATAAAACCCGGAATGGTACACCCCTAGCCCACGGATACCCCAATGGGTGCGGTCCAGATCGATAAAATTGTTCTGAACGATCCAGCCAATCGAGTTTGTGGTGGTTGCATTGGAGCCTTCTCCCAACAGAATTCCGGTACCAATGGGATTGGTATTGCCTGGATTGCTCATATTGATAAAGTTGCCCCTGATGATACTCCCTGCCTTTAGCGGAAGGCAGTTGGAGGTTTTGATGCCAGAATAACGACAATTAAGCGCCTTAGCTAAGGTGGGAACGTTCGTGATTGAAACTGATTTTAGCTTACAATTGACGAGGGATATACCTGCATTGGCGGTTATGCCTACTCGGTCCATTGCAACATTCATGTTTTGGATATACACTCTGCGGTCATTTATTTCCCCCGGGGTTAATACCGTGATATTCCCAGATCTATAATCAAGTGTTTCTACACCCACCCACACGTTCCACGGAATATCGCCAAAGAAGAAGTTGGGGGCGAATATAAAAGGGAAAGTGAAATTTTCTGAGCTTACGGTCGCCGGAAAAGTTCTCCTGAATCTAATAAAATTGCCGTTCGACTGCCATTGACCAAGCTGTGTATCTCTGTTAAAGTTGGAGCGTTTGCATTGGGAACATAAACAATATTACTAAAATAGAGCGGGTTATTCGTAACCTGGCCATTAAACCGGGACGCTATGGCCCCTTACTTAACCTGTGCTTCAATGATTAGATAGATATCTCCTGAATAACATCCATCATCGTGCCAATAATAGCAGATACATTAAATCCATCGGCATTACAAAAAGGGCGTATCGGAACACCTGGCAGATCTGTCGATGCGCTTTCACACCCTACGTAACATTGGGCATTTATTTGGACTGATTGGATTGAAAAGGCCATTATCAAGGTGAGGACCAAAACGCTGAAACCAGAAATTTTACCTAATATTCGTGGGGGCGTGGGGGCGAAAATAAGAACGAAATGTTTTTCATCTTAGAAAAAAACTGTTTGATGTGTTAATGAAATGTGTGACTGTCAGTGGCCTCGATTTTGGCGAGGCTACTTTTCATGGATTATTGCACAAGAGGATTAAGATGGGTCGCGAACCCGTCAATTGACGCAGGTAAGATAGTTTGATTATCGCAAAAGCGTTTGAACTAAAAAAAATAAAAGTCAGGTTTTTGAGCAACTAATAAATCGTAATATTTATTTATAAATGACCATTAATGCAAAATATAAGCAATAAATGCTTTTTTTTATTGCGCTAAAGTAAGGTTTCTGGATGCTAAAATCCACTATATTAATTTATTGCAAACTGCAAAATCTTCCTCAAGTTTTCCCACTTTTGCAACAGCTTTTTGCATCATTTTTTACCCATGAAAAAACTCCGCGCCCTTTGGCGTTTTCTTTTTTTTGCCTTTTACACCTCTTTTAAAATAGGGCAGATGATCTTAAGTAGTCTGCTAATGGGCCACGATATTCGTCGATCTATGCGCATTCGGCAATACTGGTCTCGGCATTTATTACCCAATATTGGGGTTCGTGTAGAGATCAGTGGCACAGCACCAGATTACCCTTGTATCTTAATGAGCAATCACCGCTCTTATCTTGATCCGGCAATCTTGGTTCACGATGCCAAAGTGTATGGCGTATCTAAAGCGGAAGTGGCCAAATGGCCGATTATTGGATTTGGCGCAAAAGTGTCGGGGGTGCTTTTTTTGAAACGGGAAAGTGCCGAAAGTCGCAAAAAAACACTTGCGGGCATTGCTGAAAAATTACACGAAGGATTTCCGATTTTGCTTTTCCCGGAGGGTACCACGCATTCTGAACTAACTACAGCCTCATTTAAGCCTGGAGGATTCAAACTTGCAGCGCAAGAAGGGTTCCCTGTTGTGCCTGTTGCGATCGATTATTCCGCTGTTGAAGACCATTGGATTGGGAAAGACACCTTTCTGCCACACTTTTTTCGACGATTTAGCCAGCCCGAAATTCGGGTTCAAGTCCGCTACGGCGAAGCAATTTGGAGCGATGACCCACAGGAGCTACTAAAGGAGACTAAACAATGGATTGACTCGGAACTAATTGATATTCGCGAGAGTTGGTAAGTTTTGAGTTGGAAGTTGGCAAGTTTAAAGTGACAAGTTTTGAAAAGCGCAAACCTTCTTTACCTTTGCAGCAAGATTCGCTTTACCCGCCGAAGTCTTGACGTAGGAGGGCATTGATGTGATAATAAGGAAAAACCCTCCTACGCCCTAAAGGGCTATGGCGGGTGAAGGCTCCTTAGTTCAACGGATAGAATGGGAGTTTCCGGAACTTCCGATAGTGGTTCGATTCCACTTGGAGCTACTTAACCATCCCTCCTCAGTGTAGTGCTGGTGAGGGATTTTTTCTAAAAATTCATGAAACTTAATATTCTACTCGGCATTATTGTCCTTGCCGTAAGCATTTTGACCTGCAAAAACCTGCAAAAAACAACTGCTCCAGCTCCTGAAACTGCACCTGCTCAGGAAGAAAAGCAATATGGCATAAAAGCCTCGCATGTCATAGAAGGAGAACGAGCCGATACGATACAGGGGACGTATCAAATACACAAGGCGCCAAAAATGGTTCAGGTACCCGTAGATGTCCTTCCGCCACCAACAGCCAGTAAAAAAGCCTATCTTAGCACTGGCTGGTGGCATCTAAACATGGCCTACCAACCCAGTGACACCACGATACACAACAATTATCAGTCAAAATGGCTTCACTTTCGCGAAGATCAAACTTTTGACATTCTAATCAAAGGCAAAATAGTGGATACCGGGCGCTGGAACTTTGACAGCGAACACAATGAAATTCTCCTCTCCTGCAAAGATCCCTACATTAATAACTCTTGGGGGGTGCAGGATAAAGGATTCGTAATGATTTGGAAAGGCAATACCTCTATCAACGTGACCGGGATTCAAGTGCGTGTAATAGGCCAACGGACTGAACCCAACTGGTAGCCCCCTACCCTCTTTAGCTTATGCCGATCACTAATTTTTCCGAGGTCCTTGGGCGGCTTGAGCAGATTATCGCTTGGGCAAAATTGAACGAATCTCCTTCGGGGTATTTCGCTGCGCTATATTATAAAATGACCCTTGCGGTTCGGGATGCAGTGTTGCGCGGTGAATTTGAGAATGGATCCCGAATGGAGCAGATGGATGTAGTATTTGCTAAGCGCTATTTCAATGCTTTTGACCAATGGCAAGCAGGAAGCACTCCAACTAATTCGTGGCGAGTTGCCTTTGAATCCGTAAAAAACGATAATCTAGCAGTGATGCAGCACCTTCTGCTCGGCATGAATGCGCATATCAACCTTGATCTTGCAATTGCTGCAGCTTCCGTCCGCCAACGTGACGCAATTTTCGGAATGCGCTATGATTTCATGAAAATCAATCAAATTATTCAATCCTTGACCGATCAAACCCAGGCTCAATTGGCGAAAATTTGGCTGCCTTTTTTCTGGCTTGACCGATTTCTTCGCACGGAAGACGAGGGCTGGGTAGGATTTAGCGTTGGTGTCGCTCGTGGTGCATCCTGGAAAGCGGCTCAGTTGTTGGCCTTTGCACCAGACAGGGCAGCTGAGCAGGCGATCATTACAGCGTTGGATAAAAATGTGAGCTTTTTTGGCCAAAAAATGCAAAATCCAAGCTTCTGGCTGCAATGCGGCTTGCGCCTGATGCGATTTTCAGAAAAGGGAATGGTGCGGGAGAAAATTGAGATATTGGAAGGAATCTAGATTAAATACTTGCTCAACGTAGCACAAAAACTTTGCGCGAAACGCTTTTTCCTCCAAAATCCCCTTTTACAATATACACCCCGGAAGGCCAGTTTTCTGTTTGAAAAACATATTCGCCTCCTTCGGGCTTTTGAGTATTGGCCATCAATTGGCCAAGCGCGTTAAAGACATATAAGCCGTTTGGCGATATCGGGGTTTCCCAATTTGCGACAAGTTGATTGCGAACCAAATTGGGAGAAATGGAAAACGACACTTCCTCCGGAGCCTCTCGGGTTCGAGTGGTGCAATTTAGATTAAAAACCACTGTTTTATCTCCATTTAGAACCACATCCTGCTCTTGAATCGAATTGCCGCAGGCTACCCGAATTCGGTATTTTCCTTTAAAACCACGCAGCGTTACGTTCCCAGACACAGGTGTTTGAGCCCAAGCGTTAGTCCACCACTGGTTAAAAACCTGATCTATGAACGCTGTTCCACTGGGCTTTAGCGACCAGTCTTCCTTGTAAATGGGTGCATTTCCCAGCCAATGCGCCCCATCCCAGAAGCCCCACATTAAAAAGCCTTTTTGGCTTGGATGCGCGAAGGTAATGGTGAGGATATCGCGCATATATTGTGCCTGCGTTTGTGGCGGCACAAGGTTGCTAATGTCATATTCCGTGACTTTTGATTCCAATCCGTAGCTTGCCCAAAAATCGTCGTAGATTTCCTTCACTCGTGGAATACCAGTTGGAGAAGCACCAAAATGGCCCTGAAAACCAATACCTTCGACGGGGGCTCCTGCTGCCAGCAGTTCATTCAGGCGACTTTTCCATAGGGCAATGCCATTGGTTGGGGAATCTCCCTGCTCTATTGCGACATAATCGTTGAGGTACATCACGGAATTGGGCGCCAGCGAATCTGCTTGTTTGAAGACCTGGCCATAAAGTTCACGTCCGGTGACGAAGCCTGGAGTTCCAGCCAGTGCATCAGCGTAATCATTGTTATAGGTAATTTCGTTTAGCACATCCCAGTCAATCATTTCAGTGCCGATTCCTGGATAACCAAGAATGCTTTTGAGGTGATTCCGAATTCGAGTTCGGAGGTAGTTTGGGTTATTTTGGTTAGCTTCTAAATCCGGCGGCGAGTAATCCCAGCCAGGCCACACCAGGTTGTGCCCCCGAATGCTAACCTCATGATCTTTAAGCCATTGCACTGCGTCGGCGATTTGAGGCTGGCTGCTGTACCAATGTTGCTCCCACGCGGGCATTTTTAAGTCATTTTCAAAAACCACCTCGTTGAAGCCATGTCCTGCACCATCGAGATTTAGCAGTTTTTGTTCGTAAATATCGTTTTGATCATTCCCATTATTGAAAAAACTACTGATCACAGCCGTTCCGAATTTGAACTCATGCTGCTGCATTTCCAGATATACGTTGGCATTTGGCAGAGGATTGCCGTTCAAGTCGCGCACTTCCACGCTCAAACTAGCCTTACGGATTTGCTCAATGCTCGCTGCGGCTTCTGCGCGCCAAGGGGCGTTAGGGTCGATACCAGAGTAGGTATCATTGTTTAGTAAAACTGGTAGATCTGACAGTTGTACCGTGTTTTTAAAGTTCAAAATAGCCATCCCTCCTACTTGAACGGTTTGGTTCAGATGTGCTAAATGTAGGCCGCTGTTTAATGTATTAACGGCATACACATCGGTGGAAGCAAAGGGAATTGCGTACAGTTTCCAATCATTTGAAAGATTGACAGTAGCGTAGACCTCTTTAAAATAGGTACTGCTATTTTCAACGAAAATATTCACTTTAGCATTCGGCGTCGGGCTACGCAACCACACGGTTGCCAAGCATTTGTCTCCACTTGCGAGGGCAGTAAAATTTGGATATATGTGTCCGGCGTCCCAGGGGTTATTTCCTTGGGAGACAACCAATTGGCGGGCAAGCGTGAAAATTTGCCCTATTGGGGTAATACTCGAAATCACGGAGCCATAGTTTGACATACTGCTCAGCGTAGCAGTCTCCGTGTTTGGCAGCACCCACTGCGTGACGGAGGGTAAGCCATATTCATTTTGGAACTTTGTATCCAGCGCATTATGGTAGGCATCTTGCGCAGAAAGACGCGTAATCAGCAGTAAAAAAGACGAAATAAGTAGTTTTTTCATGACTGAATCAAGTTTTTGCTGCCCAAAGATGGTAACTTTCCAAAACATCTAAGCATTCAACTTGTTTGCAAGCAGACAAAAAGCATTGGCATATCTGCTGTTTTTCCCCCAATCAAAATCTACCTTTGCGTTCCTTTCTACCCAGCGAAATTTTAAAATTCATTTCGAAGTACCTAAAATTAAATGCGAAATGAATTTCGCTCCACCTAAAATAAGTGCGAAATAAATTTCGCTCCACCTAAATATGGCTGTTATCCATTTCAAATTTGTAGATACGAATATCGCTCCCAAAACTGTTGAGGGTGATTTTAAAGAAATGTCCATCCTGGAATTGACTGAGGATTACGATGTGCATTTGAATCACAACTGTGGCGGCGTCTGTGCTTGTTCCACTTGCCACTTGTATGTCGAAAATGGGGAGGATTTCCTAGAAGGAATCTCTGATAAAGAGGAGGACTTTATTGACCGTGCAATTAACCCCAGAATAGAGAGTCGTCTTGCTTGTCAATGTGTTATCTTGAATGCCGATGCAGATATTACGGTCACCATACCTGATCAGAAACGAATTATTGGACATGAGCATTAGTGATGTGGTGAGGGAGTGATTGGGTGATGGAACGATGAAGTGATTGGGTGATGGAGTGATTGGGTGATGAAGTGATGGAGCGATGAGGTGATGAAGTGAGGGAGCGATGAAGTGATGAGGTGTCTTTATCACCCTATTAATTCATTTTTTAGAAGAATTTCTAGATTTGATCGCAGAAGTAATGAGCAATATTTCATGCGATTCTTTTTCAAGTCTTTGGCGTTCAGGGGAGTTATCTATTTTTGTAGCTGCAATAAAATCCAGCCAGAATTCAGATTCATCCGCTTCTTCGACAACAATACAAACCTTTGAATAAAACTCATTTGCAGATCTTGCTCGGCACGCTGCTCGCCAATTTGCGGCCACTGATGTGCAAGCTTTGGTCAACTGGTAAATAATGGGTTGAGCATTTTTTATCCCGGATATTGTGCCTAGAAAAAAAAACACATCAACGGCAAACTGTTTCGTTCGGTTTCGAAAACGTTCATTAAAAGTATTATCTTCCATTTGATTATAGGTGATGAAGTGAAAAAATAGTGAAGTGATAATTAAAGATACAGGAAAAAAATCACTTCATCACCCATCACCCCATCACTTCATCACCCCATCACTCCATCACTCCACAGCTCTATCACTTCATAAAAAATGCCTTTTCACGACTTTGACAATATGCCCATTCAGTGGGCCGACCATGAGGATGTAGCCATGGCGCTTTACGAGCGTTTCGGCGAAGACTTTGATGAAAGTAAAATTTACCGCATTCGCTTCACAGAATTGATCCAATGGGTGTTGGAAATCCCGCATTTTGAAGGCACCCGCGAGGATTCCAGCGAAGGCCACTTGGAGCAAATACAAGCTAAATGGGTGTACGAATGGAGAGCCAACAACAAGTAAATCAAGGCGTTGGACAAATCGTCCCAACAACTCCCAATCCATTGCCCCCATCCGGAATTCCATCCGTGACGGGCGGCATGGTCGTAGGTGCAGAGAATGAGCTGACCGTTAAGTTTGAATTAGCCAATGTATTTGAAAAAATGAAGGCCGTGCGCGCTTTCGTTTTTGATGTGGATGGGGTGCTGACCGACAATGGCTTGCTCGTCACCGAAACGGGCGAATTTTTGCGCACGATGAATGTCCGTGATGGTCAGGCGCTTAAATGGGCGGTCGCAGCGGGCTACCCAATCGGCATCATCACTGGTGGCACTTCTGAAGGGGTGAAAAAACGCTTCACACAACAACTTGGCATTTCGGAATACTACTCTGGCATTAAGGACAAAGCCGTTGCTTTTCAATCATTTATGCAGCGTACAGGCATTCAGTCTACTGAAATTTGCTACATGGGTGATGACCTGCCCGACCTGCCACCAATGCGCAAATCTGCCCTGGCATGTTGTCCCTTTGATGCCGTGCAAGAAGTCATGGCGGCAAGCGATTACATTTCTCCCTTACGCGGCGGAGCAGGCTGCGTTCGCGATGTGCTTGAAAAAGTAATGAAATTACAAGGAAAATGGCCTAGGTATTAGGTGATGGGGTGATGGAGTGATAGAGTGATGTAGTGATGAAGTGATGGAGTGATGAAGTGATGAAGTGATAGTGTCTCGTCCTAAAACAAGTTTACAGAAGGTTAAGAGAAGAGATATAATCCTAAAATCACTTGACGACACAAAAGGTTTTAGTCCTGATCGAGGTTTACATTTTGATTTGACTGATCCTGAAGTTCATTGACAGTTTGGTTTCAAGCAGTTTTTCAGGTCATCGTCCCTTAGAGGCTTTTTCAAACGATGGAGTTGTGAGCACAAGGATTTTTGCAAAAAAATACTACCCGACGAAGGAGGGTGGAGATTTTTTTTTAAAAACCCGTAGGGCTTGTCCTTTCGCTCGCAGCGCCATTGTTTTGATATTTGCCTCTGAGGGGTGATGACGTTTTATATTTTTTGGGTTTCCAATGTTTGATCAACGCCCCCTGTTTTTGGTGTGCCTGTTGGAGTGCCAGTATGCAATTGTGCGCTTCCAGGGTATCTCCCAAGTGATAGCCGACAATCTTGTGCGAGTAGGCGTCCGTGATCAGGGACAGGTACATAAAGCCTTCCCGGGTATCGATATAAGTGATGTCGCTCACCCACAGTTCATTGGCTTTCAAGGGTATAAATGTTTTGATCAGGTTGGGGTACTTCCGATATGGATGGTTAGAATCGGTGGTGATGGTCTTTCTTTTGCGGCGGCGAACAAGCATGCCGTGCGCGTTGAATTCATTTTGTCCAAAGGTAAATCTATCCATTCAGACCCCAAAATTCCATACGAACGACACCATCGGTCTATGCTCATCAAACTCGCGCCATACTTTTCAACTGCCCCAGATCGGCTCAGCATTCCTGCTGAAATCTCTGACACAACTTGCTGCTTGAAACACTCACTGTAACGTTTGCCATTTTTTGTTTTGTTTAACATGTCCTAA
>JBBQLD010000166.1:0-9407 GCA_038327555.1 Chitinophagales bacterium | reverse complement strand
GGCCCTCAAAGCCGAAAATGTAGACACACAAATCAGACCCAATTCAGATGCGCTGGTACTGAATGTCCGAAAAAATGTTTTCCAGACCACCATTTTTCGAAAAGGCTGGTTCGAAATGCAAGATTACAGCAGCCAACTCGTTGGGCCGCTCCTGGCCCCCCAACCTGGAATGCGGGTGGTAGATGCTTGCGCTGGCGGTGGCGGCAAAACCCTCCACCTCGCCGCACTGATGGAAAATAAGGGCAGTATCATTGCGCTAGATACGCAAGCCTGGAAACTGGACGAACTCCGCATCCGTGCCCGCCGAGCCGGAGCGACCAACATTGAAACTCGCCCCATCGAAAGTCGGAAGACCATCAAGCGATTATACGGCTCCGCTGACCGCCTTCTTCTTGATGTACCTTGTAGTGGAATCGGAATTCTGCGCCGAAATCCCGATGCAAAATGGAAACTGCAACCTGAACAAATCGAGAACCTGCGCACCATTCAAAAAGAGATTTTACAAGCATATTCACCTATAACAAAGCCTGGAGGGCGCATGGTGTACGCCACTTGTAGTATTTTGCCTTCGGAAAACCAGCAACAAATAGCGCAATTTCTGGCAAGTGAAGCCGGCAAGGAATTCAAGCTTTTGGAAGAACGACGCATCTTGCCACAAGATGAAGGCTTTGACGGCTTTTACATGGCGCTGCTGGAGCGGGTAGGGTAAATTCCAATTTCAAGCCTACAACAAAAGATAAATAAATTACCGAATCAACAAATCACCCGCAACATGACGCTCGAATCTTTGCTCAAAGACTACACGATCTACAACCTCTGGGCCAACAAATGGATCGTTCAATGGCTAAAAACCAAGCCTTTGGACTTGATGGAGCGAGAAGTGCCTTCTAGTTTCTCGAGTCTCCGTGCTACGTTGATGCACATGTGGGCAGCTGAAGATGTTTGGCTGCACCGTTTGCAAGGCATTTCGCCTACTGAATTCATCTCGGAAACCTTTCGAGGGGCCAACCCCGAACTTTTTGATCAATTGATACAGAATTCTGAGTTGTTCAAAAATTTCACCCACCGACAAAGTGAAGCGTTTTTTGATCAAACGACCGAGTACAAGCATATCAATGGCCAATCTTACGAACATAGCAATACCGAGATTATCCAGCATTGTATGCAGCACAGCGCCTATCACCGTGGTCAGATTGTTACGATTGCCCGAAACCTTGGCTTGACCGACCCTCCCAAGACCGATTTTATAGAGTATATCCGCCAGAAGCAACTTGAATTGTAGGGTTAAATCCTAATTATAAAACGGTTGAACTACGAATACTCAAATCAAAATCAATATGGCACAAGAAACTTTGCTCAAAGACTTCGTGCCCCTGCCACTAATGGCAGGGGCACGAAGTCTTTGATAGTTTGGTCAGATTATTTTGAGATGAGACTAGGCGCGACGAAGGATTGTAGCGGGCTCTCCATGACTGAGGCGCAACAAAGTATGAGTTCAAAAGAGTCGAACAAACCGTCAAAGACTTCGTGCCCCTGCCACTAGCTATACAACTCGTTGTGCCCCCGCCGAATATACCGTCGCACGTTCATCCAGAACGCTACAAACAAATAGACAATGAGCGGTGAGCCCATACCGATGAAGGAGGTGTAAATGAAGTACTTACGCACTTCGGTAGGGGCTACACGCATTCGCTCCCCAAGGTATTGGCAAACACCAAAAGCGTGCCTTTCGATCAAATCTTTGAACCAATTCTGAAGCATGAGCAGGGCTGGTTTACTAATTTATTGTTTTGTTGTTTTAATCTTCTTGGCTAGTTCCTAATTCTACTTTGTCAGATTAGCCGCATCAAGAATCCGATAACCCACCTAGGGTTGAGCTTTCGCAGCCTCAATCATCAGACTAAGTTCTTCCGCAAGTCCTTCCGCACTGCCTTCGAAACCAATAGCTTTAAATCGTATTTTTCCGTTTCGATCCAACACGTATTTTGTCGGGATACCTGAAACACCGTAAGCGGTAATAACCTTGTCTTCGTTGTCTAACAATACATCAAAGGTATAGCTTTTGCTGGCGATAAAATCTGCTGCATTTTTTGCCTTGTCTGTGCCTTTTTCCCAGGAATCTATAAATACAAACGCTACACCTGGATCGTTTTTATACTGATTCACCGCCAATTGCATGCCAGGAAAAGAAGCTTTGCAAGGTCCGCACCAAGTAGCCCAAAAATCCATCACAACCACTTTGCCGCGAAGACTTTCAAGGCTTACGGCTTTGCCCTCCAAGTTGGTTAGACTGAATGCTGCACCGGGTTCGTTGAGCATTTTTGACATCAATTCTTTCTGTTTGGTTGCTTTGGCACCTGATTCCAATTTGCTAAGGTAAGCCGTTGCGCCAGTTTCTGTTTTATCTTCAGCTAAAAAGCGTTTCTTAAACTGTTCTTTCATTTTGGCGGTGGCGTGGCCATTTAAAATGAAGCCTTCCAGACGGTAACGCAGATCGCTGGCACCTGCGGCTTCAAGATAGATCGTATAGCGTTCGTTCATCTCCGCTTCATGACCTTTGGTAATTTCAACAACTTCAGCTTGAAGCGCGGCAGCACTAATGGCGTCGCCCGATTTGCTGAGTACAAACCCGTAAGTATCCCCATACATAGCAAAAGTTTGCTTTCGTTGTTCGATCCAGGCTTTGTTGGTGCTGAAAGGAGGTTTAGAGGTAGTAGGGTTAGTCATTTCTTTACGTGCCCATTCTACTGCGGTGGAGGCTAGTACTCGCGCCTCCTCCATGTTTTCACCATTTTCCGCGAGTTCCCAGGCAAGATTATTGTAAGCACTAGCACGTTCTGCATCAGGAAGTTGTGCGGTAATGGAACGAAATTTTGGCCAATCACCACTGTCTGCTATTTTGTTGGCCATGTTGGCACGAAGCATTGCAAGAGCTTGTTTTTCCTCCTCATTTTGAGGCGGAAAAGTACTGGAATAAGCAGTTAGCAGCGCTTCAGCCTTTGCTAAATCGGGTTCATTTTGAATACTGCGACGATTTTCTTGTCTTGCCATATTGCCTGTTGGAAATACGACACGAATTTTATCTTTAATGTTTTTACTGCGTTCAGCTTCACCATTTCGCTCGTAAAATCGCGATATTGAGCTCAATTCATCTTCCGTAGCCTTTGGATCAGTCTCAAATTCAGCCAATATGGCCATCGCTAATTTCTTCCCTTCTTCGCCTTTTTTAATGGCCATTAAGGTGTTAAGATACGTAGCGAAATATTTCCTTCTCAAATCTGGCTGTTCAGCAAAGGCTTGATTCATGAGCCCAAAGGCCACAGAAGCAGTTCGATTAAGGTTCATTAGTCCGCCAAAATCTCGGTAAAGTATCGCAGCAGCCACCATGCTTTCTGGGCTTAGTTTTCCGACAGCATCGTACACATTGATTGCATATCCTTCTCCGGCATTATTCTCCCAGGTTTCTTCGCCATCACGAAGCCCGGCGATTGCAGCCTTTGCCTCTTTCCCAAGGGTAAAAATACCAATCAATTTGTCGCCCATGCGCATACAGGCTGCTTCAGTAGTCGAAGGTTTGCCATTGGCATATTCCAACACAACCATTTCGAGATCTGCAGCACTGCGGAGTTTACTGGTTGAAAGATCAATTTCCAGCCGCACCAAATCACCTGCTTTAGGATTTGCTGGACTGATTGTAAAATTTTGCCCTAGCAACTGAACGGGCAGAAGGAAAAGTAGGAAGGCTAATTGTTTCATGGCTAATATTTTTCACTAGTGGACACTAAGTAACGACTAAAAAACAGGTTCACGATTTATAAGGATGTCTCATAAGCGGGATTTTGCCCATTGGTGTAAAATTTTGTTTGGTTTAAATGCTTTATTGACCGGGTGACTTCAAGTCACCCGGTCAATAAAGCATTTAAACCAAACAAAATTTTAACAGAGTCTATCATTTTTTATTCCAACCGCCTTCCTAATACCCTGATAATCAAGGTTAAAAATTTGGACAAACTACCCGAGCGCGTTTTTCACCCGGATGAAAATAGGTGAGCGAAATTTCAAAAGCTCCGCGTGAATTATTGGCCTGAGTGAGTGATGAAACGGTAATGTCATAACTCAACCCAAACATCCATCGGCTTAGCTCAAGCATACCTACCACTGTGACTGCATCTGCCTGCAAGCCTTTTTGAAGTTTATTTCCTACCCGAACCCAGGCTCCTGTGCGTAGGGCTAATTCGTTAAAATCATTGTTGGAGTAACGAAGATTGACGCCCAGGTTCGTCTCAAAAGCTGGCCCCTGATTCATAACCAATGCGCCAGGGAGGAGGCTAACTGTTTCATTTAATGGAAATTGGCCACCAACATGCCCGGTCCAGCGCGTATAAAGGGTTTCTTTGTCGTCCGCTGCGAGTGAGATCCTGGGTTTGTTGAGGTGATGCACTGCTCCACCTAAATAGAAAAATCCATCATTTTCAAATACGGTGTACCAGAGGAGGCCTGCATTAAAATCCAGGTAACTTTTGGAGGCTGCATTGGCATTCGGTTCGTTACTCGAAAGGCTTGTATTTGGGGTTTCTGAGGTTGCATCGAATTGGCGACTGAACCAAAGCCTTCCCCAATCGATGGAATTTTGCCCAAAACCGAGTTGTGCACCCGCAGACAAATAATGGTCGGCTTGATTCCGGCCACCAGAAAGTTGTTTTAAAAAAGCACCACCAAGCTGCACTTTATCTTGCGAAAAGCGCGCGGTGCCAGCCTCATCGTGCATGGCGCCAAGGCCAAAAGAAGCGTAGTCGTCGCCATATCCCACTTGGATACGGTGTTCAAAAGAGGCTGCATAAGTGCGGAAAGGTACAGGCGAAAGGAAGCTGCCCCATTGGTCGCGGTAGTTTACGGTAGCCCGCCACTTGCCGTTGAAAACGCCATTTAGTGCGGGGTTGAGGTTCCACGGCGAAGCGTAATACTGCGAAAAACGAGGGTCTTGGGCCTTGGATTCTTGCAAAAAGGCCGCAAAAAGCAAGAAAAAGAAAAGAATCGGTTTGGAAAAATGCTTCATGATTAATTTAGTCTGGATGGTTGCAATTGTTTTTGAAACACAAAAGTAGTTTTCCCTGTCAAAAACCCACCGTTCCCTCAATATTCTTTATAGTTAAAATTGACCAAGTGCAACTTGCCTCCCAAAACTCGTTTTTGGCTACAATTAGTTTGTCTACCTTGCGGCCGCTTTTTTGAACAAGATACACCCATGGCAAAATCCGGTAAGCATACCCACAAATCCAGCAATTCATCCACCGCTGGCAATCAGCAGCAACGAGTCACGCCTGTAGCAGCACTTCCAATTAAAAACTGGCTTGAGCGACCACTGGTTCCAGAACCAGACCTAATGCTCGGCAAAATCTTTTGGGGCTTGGCAGCCTTGGGTTTAGTGGTTTTGATCGCGCTTTCATTGGGTTCGGGCATCAATGCGGACGACAAATTTCAAGTGGATTACTCCCAAAAACTAGTCAACTACTACGGTACTTTTGGCAAAGACACCTCGGCACTTAATATTCCCGAAGGAAACATGCACTTGTATGGCGGGTTCTTTGAGACGGTCACGGGATTTGCCAATAAAGCCCTTGGTTTTCAACCTACTGAACTCGGTTATCACAATATTCGCCATGCATCGAGTGCTGTGCTGGGCTGGGTCGCGATGCTTTGTGCTGCCTTGTTTGCCGGGCTTTTAGGCGGACAACGTGCCAGTATTATTACTTTGATTATCATGCTAGTTTCGCCGCGTTTTGTAGGCGATTCTATGATGAACCCCAAGGATATTCCCTTTGCTGCGGGCTATATTATGGCACTCTACAATATGGTTGTAGTGCTTGATCGAATCTCCAGTCCTCGCCGCTGGAATCTAATTGGATTAGCGGTTGGCTTAGGCATTGCGCTCGGTACCCGTGCTGGGGGCTTGCTTTCTTTTGGAATTTTTGGCCTGTTCGCAGGCTTGCATTTTTTGCTACAAAACGGCGGTTTGCGGGCTTTTTCAAACAGTTCTTTGTTGAAAAAATATGCCTTTATTACCCTTGGCGTAGCCGCAGCGGGGTATCTGTTCGCGCTACTTTTTTGGCCTTTTGCTTTACAAGCTCCGTTTAAAAACCCATTATTGGCCCTCTCCAAATTCTCGGATTTGGAGGTGAAAATTCGAGTCTTGTATGAAGGCACAAATATGATGTCTGACGTAACGCCTTGGCAATACCCACTCAAATGGATTGGCTATACCATTCCGCTTGTGGCACTCGTCGGATTTTTTGGAAGCTTTGCCTTATTGCCTCGGATGCTGCGCAGAATGAACCCTTTGTGGCTTAGTTTGGCTTTTTTCGCAGCTATTTTCCCCGTTTTTTATGTGATTTACAAAAACTCGGTGATCCACGATGGCTGGCGTCACTTAACCTTTGCCTATCCGCCCATGGCGGTTTGTGCAGGGCTTTTTTGGAATGAATTGGCGGATATTTTCACAGGGAAGAAATATGCACAGTGGGCCGTTTATGGGGCAATGGGCTTGTTAAGTGTGGATGCCGCTGCATTTATCGCCGCAAACGCTAAAATGCCTTACGTTTATTTCAATCCTATTGTGGGTGGAACAGCAGGCGCTTACGGTAGGTTTGAGACAGATTACTGGGGCGTAAGTACCCGGCAGGGGGTCGAATGGCTCGAAAGTCAGGGAATTCTAAGGCCAGATATGCCTGAAGTGGTCATTATTGCAACCAACATGTATTATTCGACCAAGCAGCTTACGGCCAAATACGGAGATAAGGTAAAGGTGAAATACCTGAAATGGGAGCGACGCTGTGATGATGCCTGGGACTTTGCTTTTTATCCCACACGGTTCCTCAGTGGAAGCACCTTACAGAAAGGAATGTGGCCGCCTGACAACGCAGTACATGTTGTAGAAGCGGGTGGCGCGCCAATACTTGCCATTTTAAAAGACAACGGCAGGAATTGTGCCCTGGCAACCGCCTCGTTCAAATTGAAGGATTGGCCAACGGCCATAGAACGGTACAAGGCTGAATTAGCAAATGTGCCAGATAATGAACTCGCCTGGGTAGGGCTTTCTTTGGCCAATATGAATAGTGGACAACTCGAAGAGGCCAAAGCTGCAGCAGAAAGGGCACTGACCATTGTGCCAGATGACACACAGGCCAACAACTTGATCGGGATGTACTGGATGAATAAAAATGATGCGACCCGTGCCAAAGCCCAGTTTTCTCTGGCACTCAAAAAAGACAGTAACAATCCAATGGCCTGGTATTATTTGGCCATCATTGCAAAGGAACAGCAAGACAACCCAACGGCACTTTCTAACCTCATGAAGGCGATAGAATTGGCGCCTAATTTTAAAGTCGCTTATGATCTTTCCGCACAAATTTACGAATCCATGGGCGATTCAGGCCGGGCACAGCAGTTTAGGGCAGCTATGTCCCAATTGAAATAACACTTTTGAACGTATCTTTGCATGGCTTGTTTAGGAATGTGATGAAAGTCACAAGTTGTTTTTGCCCGTTCCTTACCATCCAAATACACACAAGAACATGAAAAAATCACATCTCCTTGCCATTATCGTCGTGGCCGCAGCGATTGGAATTCTGATTTCTGCCAGCAAAGACGTGACGACCTATGCCAATTTTGCCCAAGCCACCCAAAGTGAAGACAAGGTAAAATTAGTAGGTCAGCTGGTTAAAGACCGGCCTGTAGAATACGATCCTGCAAAAGACCCCAATTTTATGGCGTTTTATGTCAAAGACGACGCTGGTGAAATCCGCAGGGTAGAGCTCCTGGCGGCCAAACCACAAGATTTTGAGCGTTCTGAATCCATTGTACTCACCGGACAAATGAAAGGAGAAACATTTGCTGCTTCAGATATGCTACTCAAATGCCCGTCTAAATACAAGGATCAGGAGATTTACGTCCGAGAAAAACAAGGGTAAGTAAGTATGAAGTATGAACTATGAACTATGAACTATGAAGTATGAACGGAGGCGTTGCACTTAGCATTCGTTCATACTTCATAGTTCATAGTTCATAGTTCATACTTCATAGTTCATACTTCATACTTCATAGTTCATACTTAAAAATGGGTGTAATTCGTAGACAAAGTTTAAAACACTCCGCCGTCAATGTGGTGGGTTTGGGTGTTGGTGCGATCAGCATATTCTTTGTCTATCCTCATGCCTTGGAGCCGTACGGTTTGGCGCAGGTATTGCTTTCCGTAGGCATGGTAGGCTTGCCCATTTTATCTTTGGGCGCCAATACCGTCGCCATTCGCTTTTTTCCTCGGTTTCAAGATAAGGTCACTGGGCATCACGGTTTTTTACCGTTGTTGCTTTGCTTGTGCGCGATAGGCTGCATGCTTTTCGGGTTGGGCGCCTGGATCTTTTGGGAACCGTTTTCAAATGCCTTAGAACACAAGTCTCCCTTGCTGCGGGAATATCTATGGATGGGTATTCCACTCTCCTTTTGCTATATCACAAGCAGTGTTTTGGCGGTATATTCGGCCAATTTCAAGCGTATCGTGGTGCCTTCTTTGCTGCTTGATTTTTCTCAAAAACTTGCTTTGCCCCTGTTGCTCATTGCTGTTTGGCAAAATTGGCTTTCTCTGGAAGCTGCAATGTTGGGCTTGATGCTACACGCCGTTTTGGTGACCATTAGCCTGGTGTTTTATCTGCGGCATATTGGAGAATGGTATTGGCGCCCGGATTGGGCATTTATCACGCCAGCCCTCCGACGCGAGATGATTCAATTCATTGGATTTGGCGCATTTGGCGGTTTTGCCTTGTTGGTAGCAGCAAAATCTGATGTGTTTATGGTGGGCTCACTCAGTGCGGTGAAAGCTGCCGGAGTGTATGCTATTGCTGCTTATCTGGCAACGGTGATCGAAATACCCATAAAAAGTTTGTACGCAGCCAGTGCCTCTTCTGTGGCCAAATATTTGGCCGACGACAACCGCCCTGAATTGGAAAAACTCTATAAAAGCGTGTCTATCAATCTTTTAGTAGCCGGATTGCTGCTTTTTGGAGGAATTTGGATTTCGATTGACAGCCTGTTTGGATTGTTGCCCAATGGAGCCGAGTTGGCCGCAGGAAAATGGGTTTTTCTCTTTATAGGCCTATCCAGAGTGGTGGAAATGGGTACTGGTTTGAACAACTATATGGTGTATTACTCGCAGTATTATCGGTATTCGCTGGTTTCTTTGGGCGTTTTAGCCATAGCGAACATCGTATTGAGTATTTGGCTCATCCCGCTTTTGGGCATCGCTGGTGCTGCGTTGGCTACCTTGCTTAGCATCACAGGCTACAATACGGTCAGTTTGTGGTTAGTTTGGCTCAAATTCCGCCTTTTCCCTTTTACCACAGAAACCCTAAAAGCCA
>JBBQLD010000165.1:0-9455 GCA_038327555.1 Chitinophagales bacterium | reverse complement strand
GAGGTCGCTTATGCGCTTGACAAAAGCATTAGTAAGATTGAAGATGCCGTACTCCGCGCCCTCGAACTTACTCCGCCTGAATTGGCTTCAGATATCTACAAGACTGGTCTGTACCTTACTGGTGGTGGTGCATTGCTTCGTGGCCTGGATAAGCGATTGGAATCCAAAACCAAATTGGATGTTCACGTAGCCGATGATCCACTCCGCGCCGTTGTTCGCGGGACAGGCATGGCCCTACGCAATACCCATCAGTACTCCTTCTTAATCGACCGCAAAAGCGTTTAGGATGTATGATGTATGAACTATGATGTATGATATGTGGACGATCGCTACAATGATTAGTTCATACATCATACATCATAGTTCATACATCATAGTTCATAGTTCATAGTTCATAATTTTGACTACTCCTAAACGAATACTCGGCATAGACCCTGGCACCAATGTGCTGGGGTTTGCTATTATTGATGCGGACAAGAAAGCGGTGAAGGTGATCGAAATGGGGGTAGTGACTTTCAAGCACATTAGCGACGATCACACGGTGAAGCTGCGCTATATTTTTGAGCAGGTACAAGACCTTATCCGCCTGCACCTTCCAGAGGAAATGGCGATTGAGGCGCCTTTTTTTGGCAAAAACGTGCAATCCATGCTCAAATTAGGCAGAGCGCAAGGGGTCGCTATTGCCGCTGGAATGGTGAATAATTTAGTTATTACGGAGTATATGCCCAAAAAAATAAAAAGTGCCGTAACGGGCAATGGCAACGCCTCCAAGGAACAAGTCGCCGGAATGTTGGAAAATATACTCCACATGAAGTTTTCAGAAAAATACTTCGATGCTACCGATGCCTTAGCCACAGCACTCTGCCATTGGTATCAATCAAGCAGCCCAGGGCAGGCTGGTAAAAAATCCTACACCGGATGGAAAGGTTTTTTGAAAGACAATCCTAAAAGGACTCCGTGACATTTGACGTTGGACTATTGGAAGTGGGACTATGGAGCATTGGACTATTGGACGTAGGATAGTTCCAACGTAACCGTTGATGGAGTGGAAAAGGAGGAAAATATGGAGCATTGGACTATTGGACGTAGGATAATTCCAACAGAAGAATAGGTCCAGCAGTCCAACGCCCAATAGTCCAACAATCCTAATTCCGCAGCCGCTTCTTCTCTGGGATACCTTCATAGAAAAACTCGTAGCCCCGAAAAAGAACGCCAAACACGCGATCCTGGGTAAGCATAAAGTCTTTATTGTCAACATCAATGAAATAACGCGATACGAAGGGCCTGCCGTCGTCACGGCGGTTCTCTATTTCTACTGGCCAAAAACGAACCTTTTTTTCTGCACCATCTGTCTTTTTTACGGTCACGATGGCAAAGGGCACGAGTGCTTTTACAGAGTCCCGAAGTGGATTTTGTGTTTCAAAAGCTTCTGCCACAAGGCGATCAAATTGAACCAGATAAGCCTCCACAACACCTTTGCGACGAGGGGTAGTCATTTTTGTAGTGGTGTTAAAAAATGGCTGGACATCATAAAGTGCTGATCCAGTTTTTTCCAAACGGAAGGACTCGTTTTTACGTTGTGGGTATTCCACAAACACAGACTGAATCTCCTCTGGTTTTTCATTGAAAACAGCCTTGTCACGCCATTCGTCTTCACTCAATTGAAAGCGCATTCGGATTTGCCCGACGAACCCAGGCAAGTGTACAACATAGGGTTGTTCTGCACCGTCCATCATCAAAACGGTACCGCGTTCGTCTATCGTTACCCCGCCAACGTAATAAGTTTTCAGGGTTTTGCCCGCTCGATCATAAATTTCCACCTTGATACCGTCTGCAGCCAATTCCTTAATCATCAGAGGCACCGCACTGTTGGGCGGAATATTGAGCACATTTACTTTTGAAATGGTTTCCAAAAGTATCCCCATTGCCGAAGGGCTGGCAGGGTATTTGTCATTGTAATACCACAACTTATTCTTTTGCTCAAACGTAGAAGTGTTGCCTTTTCGGTCGGCGATAAAGATTTTACCAATTTCATCCGTGTTTTTTACGGCAAAGTCCATATCCCAAGAGACATGAGAGTTAGTCTGTTTTTTCTTGTTGCTAAGCGCATACCAGGCGGTACCGCCCAGTACAAGGAAGAGCAGCACTAAGAGCAGTGTTCTGTTCATAAATTTTTGATTTTGATCCCGAGTATTCGGGCGTGACAATGTGCAAAAAGAGAAACACAGTAAGGGCACATTGGCCTGGCAAGCGGGCACAAAAATAGCGACAGTATGGTTTTTATTTCTAAAAAAAAGCCGACCCCTGCATTACGCAAGGGCCGGCACATCAAAACAAAACGAAAAACCAACTTTTTATTCTTATCAGGCTTAGGAACGCGACAACAATAACGTAGTCATTTGATGCCATTCCTACAAACGTATGTACTAAGAACCTACGTTCAAGCCCTTTTATAAACATCTATTTCGATCAATTGTTGCCCTTTGGATTAAGACGTACAGATATTTCACGAGAATTCCCTTGACGTACCACATTCAACGTCATCGTTTCACCCACCTTTGAACGCCCTATTAGCTCCATTAGTTCAGAAGTTGTGGTCACTGTTTTGCCATTTGCCTTCGTTACTACATCATTTTCTTCCACTCCGGCTACCGCTGCAGAACCTACAGGATCAAGACTAGAAACCAGTACCCCTTGTAAAAATGGAACTCCATATTCTTTTGCAGCCTGTGCGTCCATCGTAACCACATTCACACCGAGATAAGCGCGGCGATACTCCCCATATTTAATCAAGTCATCCGCGATACGTTTCACGAGGTTAACCGGAATGGCAAACGAATAGCCTGCAAAAACACCTGTGGGAGTAGCAATAGCAGAATTGATTCCGATAAGATTGCCATTCACGTCAACTAAGGCACCACCAGAGTTCCCAGGATTGACCGCTGCATCTGTTTGGATAAAGGATTCGATGGGTGTTCCGCCCTTAATAATATTTATATCGCGCCCTTTTGCGCTAATAATGCCTGCTGTTACCGTAGAAGTCAGGTCAAATGGATTACCGACTGCAAGTGCCCATTCGCCTACACGCACATCATCGGAGTTGCCAATTTCAATAGCTAACAGATCATTTGCGTCGATTTTAATAACTGCCATATCAGTATTTGGGTCTCGACCCACGAGGCGGGCGCGAAACTCACGGTTGTCGTGCAAAGTCACCTCGTACTCGTCAGCAAACTCAACCACGTGATTGTTGGTCAAAATATAACCATCAGTAGTATAAATGACACCAGAACCTGTACCAGACCGAGGTTGTTGCTCAAAGCCATAACTGTCTCCAAAAAAGTATTGAAATGGATTGACACTTCGATTTTCCCGTTGACGTTGAATGGCGGACTCCTTACTTTCCGTAGCTTTGATGTGTACAACAGCTGCCATGGTGCGCTCTGCGGCTTTGGTAAAATCAAAGGGCACCGGTGCACCACTATAGTTCACTTGTTTGGAGTAAGTTTGCTGCTCCGGGAATTGGAGCGTTTGCGGCGTTTCAAGCATTTTGAATGCCCCAATGGTGACCAGTCCGCCCATGGCGCCCGCAAGTAGAGTTGACCACAATTTGTTCATAGTTCAAAGTTTAATTTTTTGATGTGAAAACCTTTGATAAACGATAAGAAAGCGTTTTTGCTGCCAGAATGTTACGTTTTAACGTGCTGTTAACCAGTTGTCGGAACCTAACTAAGAATAGCAATCAAACCTTCATTAACGATGCAAAAGGTCTCCATGTTTCAAGTTACCGACCAACGTCTAAACAAGATAGACCAACACCCGTGAATAATCGTTTTTTACACGAGCCGGATTCCTTAGAACGCTTGCTAATTCCTGAAACGGATTTAGAGCGAGCATTGCTGGCCTTGCCCGAATTTCGCCACGGACTTTTGTGGGGGCAGCCTCGATTTGGCCACCCAGAAGGCAAAGTTGCGATCCATGTCCGGGAGATATTGGACAATATTTCCGCTATCCCGAACCTTTCGCCCCATGATCGATCTCGTCTTCGCATTATCGCCCTGGCCCACGACACGTTCAAACATGCCGAAAGCCGCTCGCGCCCTCGCGATTGGACCAAACGTCACGGGTTAATTGCCCGGCAGTTCATGGAAGGATATACGAGTGATTCGATAGTTTTGGATGTAATCGAAACCCACGACGATGCCTATTACAAATGGCTTGGTCAGCACCGACGCCCTTCGCCACATAGCCAGCTTGATTCATTGCTTTCTCGTGTAGGGCATTGCATACAGCTTTACTACCTTTTTTTCAAATGCGACACACAGACTGGAGATAAAATCCAAGCACCCTTGCGCTGGCTTGAGCAGGTAGCTGAGGGAATTGAGGTGGTCAAGATTAGACCTTTTTGGCCTTGGGAGCGGTGAGGAAAGTGGGCAGAGGAATAATTTGAATCCTCCGAAGCCACTATCGCTTCACCACAGGAAGTGTTTTTACCGCGCCGCCTTGTTCCACACGAAGGAAGTAGGTGCCAGCGGGTTGACCCAAAAGTGATAAAGTGGTAGTATTGGAGGAGGTGGCGGTTTGAGCTACCACCTTGCCGTGTACATCAAATAGTGTGAGCATGGATGCTGCTGACCCATCGAGCTGCACCTGGACAAAATTGGTAGTAGGGTTTGGCGAAACACTCACCTTAGCAAGTAGGGCAGCCGTTTTTACAGATACCAAATAAGTATCGTAATCATAATCAACCTGAAATACCTGTAATAAAGTCTGAGTTGAAAAACCTGCAAAAAAGAATTTGACTTGCGAAATGGAAAGGTCGTTGTTATAATAGGATTCATACTTGCTATTCTGCACCCAAGTCAAGTTAGGGCTATCCCAATATTCCACCGAATATAGCGTGTCTTGGCCGTTGTTGTCATAGTTGGTTGTAGTTCTGACATTGGGTTGCCAAGCTGCGCCGTCCCAATTTTCTTCCAAAATTAGCCTTTGGGCGTTCGTTACAGTCTGTGTACTGCGCAAATTCGGCAACCAAACGGAAAAATTCTCGTCCCAATTGCTCGAAATTGATTGATCAAACTCATCATCGGCATTGGTGTACAGATAGTCCGTTTTTAAATAGTTCTGCAAATTGCCGTTGTTATTGGTTTCTTGGTAGATCTCTTGTAATTCACGGTCTGAAACATCATAGGTATAATTGTATTTACCGACAAAAGTCAATACCCCGTCCGTATAGCTTTCATTCGTGAGTTCCAATACTTTATCTGTGTTTGAGAAGGTGGAGATGGTGATACTTTCCGTTTCCCACACCTCTGTAATAGCTATCCAAGATTCTAATTTGCGGTAATTCTCCTGTCCGCTAGGGTGGTATTTAATACTCGTTCGAAAACGAGGCACCAAAATCGAATTTGTAGCGTCCCAATTACTCCTGAGTATTTGTGTGGGCAATCCCTGGGCATTAAGTGTGTAATACTCTCTATTGTCGAGTATCCAGTTGCCAGCAGCCCAACGGTTGGCTTTAGTCTCATAGATATGGCCGTTATTATCGTAATAAATAAAACCCTCATCAGAATTTTCGAGTGGCGATCCAGGGATCTGGGCATATTTAACGATTAGGTGCGTTGGCTGTGGAATATTTCCCTGTGCCCAAAGCGAAAAGACTGTTGATAAAACAAGTGAGAAAGTAAGAAGTAGTGCCTTCATTTTGAAAATTTGTTTAGTGACTAAGTACCAAAAAAAGAACCACATCGATTTGGTGGCCCCGAGTAATCGAAATTGTTCGACAGTCATATAACCTATATGCATTCTTCGTGCCTTGTCTACCCCTAAATTACCCTCCTCTAAATCATGAGGTTGTTAATATTTACGATGACGAAGGTACACATTTTTCGGAACAACACCCTTGCTGAAAGGCTCGCCAATAAGACCATAAAATCCACGTTCTTTGTGCCATAAATTCAACTATCTACATGCAAAATAAGACAAAGCGTCCTTACATGGCTTATAGCCTACTAGCCCTGCTCCTGCTCGTGGCAGTTTTTTATGTCCTTCAGCCTTTTTTGAATAAAAAACCGATCGTGTCTTCTCCAACTTCAGTAGAAACGCCCAAGCCCATTATCCCTCAGATACAGGTGCCGGAGTTTAGCGCCGACTCTGCGTTCCTTTTTGTTAAAAAACAGGTAGATTTTGGCCCTCGTGTACCTAATTCACCCGCGCACAAAAAATGTGCAGAATGGTTTGTAAAAGAATTTAAGCGTCATGGGCTTACCGTGATTGAGCAAAAATTCCAGGCGGCACATTACAAAGGCGGCATTTTTAACGGGGTAAACATCATCGGCCAATACAAACCAGAATTAGCCAAGCGCATCCTCCTTGCTGCACATTGGGACAGCCGTTTTCAGGCCGATAAAGACACCAAAGACCAAAACAAGCCCATTGATGGTGCTGATGATGGTGCCAGCGGCGCTGCAGTATTGCTCGAGTTAGCCCGCACACTGGCAGCCAACCCTGTAGATGTAGGCGTTGATTTGTTTCTCATCGATGTGGAAGACCAGGGCAATGACGATGGAGAAGCAGAAACCTGGTGTCTCGGTTCGCAGTATTGGGCCAAAAATCTTCACCGCTCTGGCTACTCGCCATTCTATTCCATTCTACTCGACATGGTCGGTGCAAAAGGTGCGCGTTTTTACAAAGAAGGTATTTCAAGGGAAGTGGCCCCACAAACGGTAGAAAAAGTGTGGAACACAGCCGCTTCACTGGGTTATGGTGAGTATTTCGTGAATGAAGATCGTGGCGGCATCACAGACGACCACCTTTTCATCGCTCGCGACGCAAAGATTCCAATGATTGATATCATTAGCACACCAAATGATGGCGCACATCCGTTTGGCAGCTACCACCACACGCATGACGATAACATAAGCGTGATCGATAAAAACGTGCTAAAAGCCGTGGGACAGACGATGACCGCTGTAATTTATCGAACACATAACGGCGTATTGTAAGGGTTGGTTATTTGGGGATTTGGGGATTTGGTTATTTGTTGTGCCAGCGCATGATATCCGTGTTTTGCTAGAAGTATGCAGTGATACCATGCGCTGGCACAACAAATCCCCAAATCCCCAACCTAACCAAATAACCAATCAATGCCATTTATCCAAGGCTCGATGCTCGTAACGTTCCATAGCCAGGAGCAAATCTGGAACTGTGTCGGAAGCAATACAGAGTCGACGGTTCTGGTCTTTTAGAAACCCATTTTCCACCATATTGTCCAGCATGTGCAGGAGCGGATTGTAGTAGCCGCGCAAGCTGAGTAGTCCGATAGGTTTTGGGTATTGAAGGAGTTGTGCAAGGGTGAGGGCTTCAAAAAGTTCGTCCATAGAGCCATAGCCACCTGGCAAAGTGATGACGCCGTCAGTATCCTTAATGAGCATATCGCGGCGTTCAGACATGGTGTCGACGATAATCATATCTTTGACCCCGGAGTGCCCAAGCTCAAGTCTATTAAGTTGATGCGTGATTATACCCGTGATTTGGCCGCCCTCGGTTAATACCGCGTCGGCGAGCACTCCCATGAGGCCCACGCTGCCGCCGCCAAAAACGACACGGATGCCGCGCTGAGCAAGGGTTTTACCAAGTTCTGTGGCTGCTTCTGCAAACCAAGGTTGATTTCCTTTGTTTGCTCCACAATAGACTGCAATTGATTTCATACGAGAAGATGCGTTAATTTTGTGGCGCAAACCTCGCATATTTTACTCAAACCGATTCAACCATGTACATTTTACGCATCACGCTATTCGCATTCGTGCTTTTTACGGTTTTTTCTTGTGATAAAGCTAAAACCCCTTTAGATCCTGATCCTGTTTTCGAGGTCATGGTTAAAAATGATTATTTCGAGATTCAGGCCAAGTACGCGCTCTTCCTTTCCAATACCGATGGAGAAATGGTGGCTTTTAGGTGGCTCCCGAATGAAGATACCGCGCATATACAAGCCCCCAATATAGCCCCAAGCGAACACCTGGATTGCACTATTTTGAGGGTGACCACTTTAGAAGCCCCTGGCTCGGGTATAAAAGATACCACTTTGACCCTTACTACTTTCACCAACTTGTCAAGCGGTCAGCAAATCAATCTTCGTGACCTTTATTTCAAGCAGCCAACCACGTTGAGGTTTACACTCGCGGGTTTCAACACCCTTGATTCTATAGTGGTGTCTGATGCGCTCACCCTCTCTCGTCCACAGGCCAATAACAATTACTACGGCGAATATTTGGTCAACAACACTGGCCAGTTTTGGATGCGCGTATTGATCAATGGCGAGCATTTCTGGCGGTTTCTAACGTTTAATAATGCAGGGGCCACGCTTGATGCCAACATCATTGATGTTTCGCAATTGCTCTTAAACTTCGCGCCGCCCCTGGATTTGGGTTTGCCGTTTGTCACCACCTGGCAGTACAAACTTGATGGGGTTGTGGATACTTCACGATTGAAATTTTTTCCGCTCAGTGATAAACTCTATGCACCAGGAGGTGAGGTGCCTGTTTACAATTCGGTAAAGGTTTTTGAGCCTGTCAATAATGACCTTTTTGATCCAAATCGCCCATATATTGACCTTTTTCGGCTTCAAACCAACGGACCGTCCGGCAACACAAATGGCTATACCTATTTGAGTGACAATTTTTATTCAGCCGTGCCGACGTCATTGCCCGAACCAACTTTCAACCTCGAAGCTACCACTCTGGCCAACAATCGTGCTGTGGCGGTTATCTGTAGCGGAGCCTTTGACTTGCTTGCGTTTTCTCGCAGCAGGACTGGAAACCCCAATATCAACTGGGAGGTGATTATTAAGCCTGCCAATGGTATTGTCTTATACATCCTGCCTGATGTTCCAAAGGAATTGGGCAACCGTTATCCTGCCTTAAAAAACTACGATTTTAATACGCAAGTTCGGGCTCGTGCTGAATCTTATGAGCGACTGAACTATGATCAAATCGTACGCAAACGATTAGAAAACGCGGATCCGCTTTGGCAGGCGCGAGGAGGGTATTTGGGACGGGAGGAGAGTTTTTAATAGGTCTGGCATGAACACGCTGGCCAAAGACCAAGCGTAAAATGTTTTTTAATTGACGAATGCCGATTACATGATTTTTGAAGGAATGGCAGATCGTAGGATTTTTGAGGTTTAGGAACGGATAAAGTCTATGAAAAAGTGAACGATGGTTAGCGGGGCCATCAAAAATCGAAAATCATGTAATCAGCATTCGTCAATCAAAACCACTTTGAGATACCTAAGAAAAAATTCGGGATGACCCATGTCTTTCAGCCGTACACTTTTTTATTTTGAAAATTTGCGCGTTCAAATTGTTTGTCATTCTGAACGTAGTGAAGAATCTGAGGCCGAAGGCCGAAGCTTTTTCTTCTAAATTTTAGGCCTTCGGCCTCAGATTCTTCACTAC
>JBBQLD010000164.1:0-9469 GCA_038327555.1 Chitinophagales bacterium | reverse complement strand
ATCCTGCCGCCACCATTGGGCGCTCATTTTTTATTGACCACGGTACTGGGGTGGTCATCGGGGCGACAGCAGTCATTGGCAACAAAGTAAAAATCTATCAGGGGGTGACCTTGGGCGCGCTGCAGGTGGACAAAACACTCGCCAACGTAAAACGCCACCCAACCATAGAGGACAACTGCGTGCTTTATTCTAATTGTACGATACTTGGTGGACGGACTGTTGTTGGACATGATTCAGTGGTAGGGGGCAACTCTTGGCTGACCGAAAGTGTGCCGGCGTTTTCTGTGGTGCTCCACCAAAGCCAGTTGAAAGTGCGCACACGACCGTTTGATGAGCCGGTTAATTTTGTAATCTGATTTTATTCACACGTTCTTTGGGCCACTAATTTCACTAATTTTCACGAATTGACATCGCTGTATTCGTGCAATTAGTGGCCCAAAATAGCTTGATGTATTTCCCAAACCTGAGGCAAAAGCATTTGCGAACCATCATTGATCAGGATAAAATCGGCTAATTTTAGTGTGGCTTCTTCCGGCAATTGCCCACGCATTCTTGCGCTTACTTCCTCCTCCGTGAGTCGATCTCGATCCATCACGCGCTGCATGCGCAGTGCTTCTGGAGCGGTTACTACGATCATAAAATCAAGGTGTTTGTACCCTCCGCTTTCTACCAGGAGGGCTGCTTCTTTGAGTGTGTATGGACAGCCAAGTTCGGCTTGATGTTGGTGCCAATCCAAACTTTCGGTCTCTACAGCCGGGTGTACTAATGCGTTGAGCGCGGCGAGTTTGGCTGAATCTGCGAAGGCAATTTTAGCCACAAAAGGTCGATTGTATGCACCATCTGGCGTGTAAGCCTCCGCCCCAAAGAGGTCGATTATTCCCTTTCGCAAGTCCGGGTCATAATTGATCAACTTTTTGGCCCAAATATCGGCGTAGAAAATTGGGATCCCCAGCGCCTCCTGGAAAATGCGGCACACGGTACTTTTGCCGCTTCCGATACCACCGGTGATTCCTACTCGGAATGGCAAATGCTTTAGGTTTGATGCTTGATTTTCCATTTTAATTTTGTCGTTACTTAGTTTTACTTTGTCAGATCAGTATTTATATACAGCTTATGCGAATCCTCGGGATTACGCGCCTGTTTTTGATCTGTTTCAACGCATTATTCGCATAAATTATAATTTCAGTAAAAACGGAATTTGCCGCAGGGCCGTTTTGAAAAAAGGCCAGGATGGTGGGGCATAAAGTACCCTTAAAATATCTCCCCAAGAAGCATCCTCATCCAAAAAACGAAAGACCAAAGGAGCGGGTAGTTTTTTGAAAAGCAAACTGAAAAAAGCTTTTCCTGAAACCAAATTTTCCCGCAACACACGCAGCATAATGGAGTCGAATGCTCGAAACATTCTGGAGGATTGCAAGGTTGATGGATCGGGTGTTCCTGTTTTTTCCCAGGCATCCACGAAAAGGCGGATTTTGCGCTGTGTGCGGAGAAATGCATAGCCGCTGGATGCTTTCACAAATCCACCGGCAGTGCCAATGTTGATCACCCGACCTTCTCCTTTTGGCGAAAGGGTCAAATCGGTCATTGGAATCACGCCAAACTCCTCTTCCTCAATGTGAAAATCCTTGATATGTAACACTTCTGAAAGATAACGCCTTAGTTCATATTCATAGGTTTCGGGCGGACAAAGCGCTGGCGAGAATACCGTAAACTCTACCAAAGCGCGGGTCTTGGAAAAAGGAAGTACATAAACAAATCGAGTTTCGTCATGCTGCTCCAGGCGATAATCCATAAAGGTAACCGTTTCGGGGCTGAACGCTGGGCTGGGCGTTTCAATAATCCAGCCTTTAAAATGCTGAAGGAGAAAGGAATGCGTCGAGTTGAGCGGTTCACTTGAAGCTTGATGTTCCGGATTAGTCCACTTAGCCCCGTCCACAGCAAATGTTTTGCCCGCTGCGGTAAACTTTGCAGAATTAAAAATCCATTCGCCCTGGTAGTCGCCTGAATCTGTTTTTATAATGCCATTTTCAGCGTCAATATCAAGAATATTAGCGGTTACCCTTTGGATGTTGGGGTGTTTTGCCAGTTCAGTTTTTGCCCAGGCATAAAAATCCAGCCCACGAATCATGTGATAGCGATAAGGTGCTATGTCTAATATTTTCGCTACATCCTTTCCATAAAACTGACACTTTTTCCATATTTTGTGCTCCACAAGTGGGAGTGGCTCGTCGTCTTTTGCCCAAAAACACCAGGTGCGATCATTGCGCAATTTGTCGTCTCGGTCAATCAAAATGATTTTTTTATCCTGGAAATAAGGCCGCCTTGCGCACTCAAGGGCGAGTGTTAGCCCGGAAAGCCCGGAACCGGCGAGGAGGAGATTGGACTGTTGGACCATTGACATTGGATTGCCGGATATTAGACTTTAGACTGCTGGATATTAGACTTTGGAGTGTTGGACGCTGGATCGCTGGTGGCAAAAGTATCCAATAAATTTAGCGGGTTCAATCATGTATGGTTTTACATGTTCCAGTTTTAATTTCCCTGTTTATTCTCCCAACTGTTAAACCTCTATCCTCGTCTTCTATTCGCTGTATTTTGCAGCCCTCTTCCCCCTCTTCGATGGCACAAGTCAAGGCTACTTTTTTATTTTTCGGTCTGCTATTTTTTAGTTTTTTGAACGCGCAAACACCGCTGTCAAAACCTGTTGATTTCTTTTGTCAGGATTGCCGACCTGCCGATGCGCTGATTACTTTGAGTCGCCAATCAGGGGTAAACATCGTATTCAGCGATCGGTTCTTTGAAAGCTGCCAGCCCATTACAGTTCAGGCTAAAAACGAGGCGATGAAAGATGTGCTGGAAACGATTACAGCTTGCGGGCGGGTTTTGTTCAAAGAAGTGGATGGCCAAATCGTATTTTATAAAAAAGCCTCCAAATTTACGCTCAGCGGTTATGTACAAGACATAGAAACGGGTGAGCGGCTGATTGGTGCAAACGTTCGCGTGCTTACGATCGCCGAAGGTGGAAGCAGTGGCGCCGTGAGTAACGAATTTGGCTTTTTTAGTTTGAAGGTTGAAGAAGGTGAACTCACGCTGGCCGCATCTTATGTGGGCTACCAGATGCAACGCATACTTTTAAACGTCACGGACGACAAAATCATTCGACTGCGCTTATCCTCTTCTACGACCTTGCAAGAAGTGGTCATTCCCAGCCTTACAAACGCAGAATTGAAGGAAAAGAAGCATGGCAGTCCTACGTATTTGGATTTGACAGAAATGCGTGCGCTACCCATGCCTGGTGGCGAGGCGGATTTGCTACGACAAACGGCTTTACAGCCAGGGATTCAAACCGGTGCCGATGGCCTGGGCGGCTTGCACGTTCGTGGAGGAAATGCAGATCAAAACCTTTTTTTGCTGGACGATGTGCCCGTGTATAGCCCAAGTCATGCCCTTGGACTTTTTTCCATTTTTAATCCAAGTATAGTGAGTAGTGTACGGCTGTGGAAAGGCGATTTCCCAGCCCGATACAGTGGCCGGGCTTCTTCCGTGCTTGATGTGCGTACTCGCGACGGAAACTCCCAACATTTTAAAGCGGAGGTTTCCACCGGGCTTTTTGCTACCTCCGGGGTTGTGGAAGGCCCGTTGAAGCGCGAAAAAGGTTCGTTTCTATTGGGCGGGCGCACAACTTATTTTGATCCCTGGGTTAAATTTTTTAGCGACCGCGGCAACTTGCTCACGTTTTCTGGCGACGCGGTGAAGTATCGTTTCTATGATTCCAACCTCAAGTTGAACTACGCGCTCAGCGACCGTGATCGGGTGTTCTTTTCCTTTTATCGCGGGGGGGATTTGTTTAAAAATAACTATAAACAATCCTACGACGACCCTAAAGGCTATATCACAGATGCCTATCAACTAAGAACCAATTGGGGCAACAGCATCGCCGCATTGCGCTGGAATCACCTTCTAAGGGAAAACCTTTTTACCAATACCACGCTTCGATACAGTCGGTTTTTTTATCAAAGTGGTCTGGGGCTTCGTTCGGATATTTTGTACCCCAATGGCAAGCAATTCGTGCTGGCAGATTATGGTCAATTGTATCAAACGCTTATCCGCGATTGGTCGGGCAAAACCGACTTTACATTTTACGTTTCTGATCGGCTCACCTTGCGTTGGGGCGCAGCCTACACCGCGCATAGATTTCAACCCGGAGCACTTTCGGCCAACTTCCTCCAGCCCGGTCAGACGCAGCAAAATGTGGATTCATTGGCCAATAGATTGCTCAACAACGAGCAACTCGATGCAGCCGAAGCCGAGGTGTACTTTGATGCTGAAATTGATCTTTGGAAACACTGGCGACTTGAGGCTGGTGCAAATGGCTCGGTTTTCCAAACTAAAAACACCAACTACCGACTGTTACAACCGCGCTTTAGACTTCGACGGACTGGTCCGCAAGGCTGGAACCAGTGGGCTGGCTGGCACCGAATGGCGCAAAATCTCCACCAAATTGGTTCTTTCAATATTAGTCTGCCCTTCGAACTTTGGGTGCCCAGTACCCGACGTGTACCACCAGAAATTGTGTGGCAAACTGTAGCGGGCATTGGCTGGCAAAACAAAGACTGGGGCTGGCAAGTGGAAGGTTATTACAAAAAAATGGAGCGTGTGCTCACGTTCATCTCCTCCAACGATGCGCTTTTCGCAGGGGGAGCAGTAGATGCCAGTGGTTGGGAAGATCGGATCGCGCTAGGCACTGGAAAAAGCCGTGGGTTGGAATTATTGTTGGAAAAAACTTCAGGGAAATTTACGGGTTCCATCGCCTACACGCTGTCAGAAACGAGTCGTTTTTTTCCTGCGCTCAATGCTGGTCGCCCATTTCCGTTCCGATTTGATCGTCGGCACGATGTAAAAATCACCTTGCGCCAACAAATATTCAAATGGCTAGAGGCTGACGTGGTTTGGGCAGTAGCCTCTGGCAATCCTATTACCCTGGCTGGCGTAAAATTCCGGCACGAATCTGTAGAAGGAGCTGTGGAACGTGATATCTATTTTTACACTGAAGTGAATGGCTACCGACTCCCAACTTACCACCGTTTGGATGCAGCGCTCAACGCTAGCTGGGGTGGGCCAAAAATGCGCCAAGGGCTTCAAATAGGTGTTTACAATGCCTACAACCGGGCTAATCCGTTTTATCTATTCGTGGATGCGGGCAGTAGTGTGAAGGGAAAAGCCATTCAATATACATTGCTGCCGGTGTTGCCAGTGTTTCGGTATGAGCTGAAGTTTTGAGCCTTGGAAATTATAGTTTCACGGGCAAATTGTTGTTCAACCATTCTTTTAGCAATTGAATTTCGTCTCTTGTTCATTTCTACTGCGAAAGTACGCCCTTTCATTATAATCACATTAGTCTCTAAAAAATAGAGGTGCTTACTTCTACTTTCCAGCCCACAAAAATTAAAACCCCTATTCCTGCCAACAAACTCCCCCACACCCACCAGCTCCAAGGTTGTTCAACCACCCGATCATCGCCCACAACCACCAACCCGGCCCAGAAATAGGGCGACTGCGCGGTGTTCCCTACTTCCGAATCAGATAGGTACGCCAATTTGGCCTCGCGCAAAGCGGCCCCCGAGCTATGCCCTTGGCCGATATTGCTGTAAAAATAACGCAACAACCGCGTGGTACTCTGGTCGTTCACCGACCAAAGACTCGATACAATACACGCCGCACCCGCCTGAGCAAAGGCCCGCGCAAGACTCATTACGCCCTCTCCTTTTTCTTCTTGTCCAAGACCCGTTTCGCAGGCACTCAACATGACCAGATCTGCCTGCAAGGGTAGCGCATAGAGATCGGGCAATAGCAAAGCGCTGTCCATCAATTCAATACGGGGGTTGCTGCCTGCAAAAGCATGGGTAGAAAAATGGAGTACTCGATAGCCTCCTGCAGCGTTCAAAAAGTGTTGGAGATCAGCGTTTTGGCCGTTTAAGTTTTGAATGTCCCACCCGACAATCCCCTTCCAGTTGAAATCAGCGGATGCCAACGGTGCCAGACCACGTTCATGGTTTGCAAATCCGGGTGCGATGGAGAGCAAATAGTTGGAGGCATTCGATTTCAGGCTTTTTTGTTGGCGCAATACAGCGAGCGACCAGGCATAACGGACTTCTTGTTTACGCAGGAGGTAAGCAGCATTTCTCAGCGTCGACTTTTCATCAAGGCTCGTCACCAGCGCTTCAAAGGGTACGGAACTTAAAATCCCGTCGGGCAAAATGGTGAGGACAGAAGCTCCCACTGTTTCCGGAGGAAGCAATTTTTGCCAGAGCGTGTAGCTTGTTTGGAAATATCCGCTAGGATCATTCAGAATAGCGTAATCGTTCGCAAAGAAGGCCAGATAATGGTGAATCAGGCGTTGCAATTCCGCATCGTTTTGGACGCGACGCCATACAGCTTGCCCGCTGAAGCCGCTTTGCCCACGATTATCGAGCTGGCCCGAACCCTCTTTTTGAAATACAAAAACATCCACCCAATGCTCACTCATAAAGTAGCTGATCAGCACCTCTCCTGCTGAAAAATCGCCCGCTGCGGGCAGCCAATTCGGGGTGTTGGCCTCAAGCCCGGATAAACTGGGATATGCCTTTCGAAGGTTTTGTTCTAATTCGGCAATCTGCGCCCGAATGCCGTCGGCTTCAATGCGCCATTGAGGCACATGATTGCTTTCGGGGTCAAGCTGGAGATTTTTGTCAAAATAGGAAAGGCTTTGGCGAAGGGCTGTAAGCTCGTCGAAACGTTTATCGCTTCCAGAAAGTCGTTGGCGTACAAGATTGTCCTGTAGCGTTTCGAATAGAAGCGTGGCCTTACTGCGTTCGGTAATGGCGAAGGCTTTTTCCAACCAAACAGCTTGCCCCGTTTTTTCAAAAAGTAATCGAGCCACGTCCATAGCTGCCTCTTCGCGGGCGCGGGCGTCTTTCTGCAAATTCAGTTTGGAGGAACTATACTGAAACGCTCGACGGAGCATGGATTCTGCTTGCCATGCCAGGTCGTGGCACTCAAGTGCGCGTTTGAGCCAGTGGATATCGCCCTGTTTTAAATATAAGAATTGTTCAGCTTCGGCTTTTGCGGTAAGTGCTTCAAAAATCGTGTTTTCTTCATAGAATTGGTTGGGTTTAGGATTTGACGCAGGGTCTGCAGGCATGGGTCTGCAAGCAGGAATTACGGCATAAAGTGCCCGATTGGCCGCATCAAGTGCCGGGATGGGGCTGCCTTTCAGGAGATATAATTGAGCACGTGCTACTTCAATTTTACCCACATCGCGGGAGTGTGGGCCGAATACGATTAGGGCGTCTTCCAATGCGCTCTGGAGCAATACTTCAGCTGCTTTAAAACGCCCCAAGCGCGTATTGGCAACTCCTGCTGTCCGGCGGGTATAGCATCGATATTCGAGTGCTGCGCCTTCGGGTTTTTCTTTGCTGAGCAATGCTAGAGACTGGGCCGCGGTTTTGAAAGCCTCGGCACTTTGCTTATTGTCGAGTTGCGTTTGTGCTAATGCGCCCAACAAAAGGGCTTTTTTAAGGCTTGAAACCCCAGGCAACTGCAAACCTTGTCTGTAGTTTTCTTCCGAGGCGGCATAGTTTCCTTTGTTCCAATAGGCGATACCAATGTCGCAATATAGCCCGGATAAGCTTTCGTTATCGCCCCCAATTGCCAGTGCTTTTTGGAAAACAGCGATGGCTTTGTCGTTGTCGCCCAGACGCACATATTTGGCGCCCAGGGGTTTGTAAAGGAGTTCCAGGGCCTCAAAGTCAGGGTAACGATAACGGCTGTAGAGCTGGTCGGCGGTCTCGTAGGCCTGGATGGATTGCAAGACTTTTCCAAGTTCAAACAGATGCCAACCTCGGCTGGCTTGGATGTAAACGAAGGGATACCATTCGTTGGCGTCGCGTGGATCGCGCCAACGCTGCTGCAAGGCGAAATCCAGTTTTTTCAATGCCTCAGCAGGCGAAGTTTCAAATGCCTCATAAGCATCAAAGCGTTCCCAAGCCCAGCGTTCGAGACTGTCTGCCCGCTGGGCAAGGATACATTTCTGTTGGGTATAGAAAAAGAAGCTGTCTTGTTGCCCGATGTTCAAAAAGTGGGCAATTTTTGCGTCGTACCCACGCAGGTCAACAGGTTTTTGGGCAACCAAGCAGACTGCTGGCATCAGCAAAAAAATAGCAAAAAAGTGCAGGCGTTGAGCCAGAACCAGGAGCATAAGCGAAACTTTATTTCGTTTTTTTTGGCTTAAAACGGGGTTTTGTGGAAAGGATATTTGTTTGAAATAGTGCATGTACACAAGCTGAGTATGTTTGTCATGTCGCAGCGTAGCAGAGACATCTACACAAGCCAAGAGACTTCGAAATCCCTTTTAAATATAAGTAGGTTTCATTGATAAACGAAGCATTTTTATTGGACTTGGGTTGTGTGGATGTCTTCGCTACGCTGCGACATGACAAATATGTTCAGCTTGTGTAAATGCGTTGGATAAAGACCAATTGTGGAATATTTTTTGACGGATAAACAAGATGAACAGGATTTGTACCCCTAATAGATCCTGTTTATTTTGTAAATCCTGTCAAAAAATAGTCCCTTCGCTTATTAATTAAATCTTGTGAAGTAGAGTCCACCCACTCCCAATCATCTATAACTTCAGTTCCACAGAAAGTTGAACAAAAGGCTGGACTGTTCGCCCCTTGGCAAGTACCGCCCCGGCTCGGATACCCAAGTTTGGCCCGGCTCGAACCGAACCCAATGTGAGATCGCCGAAAGCGGTAAAATCATAGCGCGTTTTTGAAGTGGAAGTCACTTTTTTCGTGGATTCGCCATTGATTGTTTCTTTCACAAATCCTACGGAACTGTCAGTCCAATGTATGGTCTTCTCTGTAGTTGCGGTTCGTGTGTCAAATTGCTCTATAGAAACTCTGGTTGCCAAACCAAGCCCAAGCCCTATGCGCTTACTAAAATTTTTGCGGAGCAGGACCGGGATTTCAAAAGAAACCAGCCCTCGCTGTGTTTGAATAATGGTATCCAAAAAAGTGGTGTCTTGAAAAAAAGCTCCAGGATTGCCCTTTATGAGCATCTTCGATTTTTGCACCTCAGGCAAATTTTCCCGCCCTTTCAGCCCGGCCAGGACTTCAATTTGAGGATACAGCCGCCACGATTTATATGGCGAGAGGGTAGCCCCCATAAAGAAATAACCACTTTTTATGGCATCTGGTGCAAAGTTCCAGCCCACTTTGATACCTGGTGAAACGCCAGTTTTGAATCGGGTACGGGTGTAATTGGTAAAAATCGGGGCATTGCGATCGAAAACAATCTTGGCGCGACTCCGAAAGGTATGCTTCGGCATATTATGGTCGGCCTCGATGCGGTATTTGATAAATCCTTTGGTTGAATCTTTATGATCCACGCCTTCTTGGCGGCTACCAGGCAAGTAGATATTTCGGTA
>JBBQLD010000163.1:0-9478 GCA_038327555.1 Chitinophagales bacterium | reverse complement strand
CTCTCCATGACTGAGGCGCAACAAAGTATCAGTTCAAAAGAGTCGACCAAACCGTCAAAGACTTCGTGCCCCTGCCACTAGTCCAATCGAAAGTAAAGGAGTTGTCCGTCTGTCCCGACTTTTGGAGGTTCGTAATATTTGGGCAAAAGCAGATACCAGGTTCGGTAGAAGGAGCTGCGCCAATAACCGAAGGAAGAAAAAGAATCAGAAATACAATAATCTTGAACATAGAATTGGAAGTTTAAGGCGTGAAAAACTGTTCCAAATGCTCACAAACAGGCAATAGATGGCCAGGCTGATGCGATGTCAGTGGAGCGGTTTGGGTTGGGGGCAATAATGCTTTGTTGGTTTAGCGTAAATTCAATTGCGCTTTGCAGGACAAATATGAGGGCGTGAAAAAACGCTTTGTCCCAAATCCGAATCAATAACTGCCATAAACGAATGAACGTTCCATTTGAACGAATGAAACATTTCTTAGCCGCGCGTAAGCAACCTGCTATTTTGAAAGCGTAGCAATCCGGCGTACACTTATGGCCTAAAAGAAAAGCCATAAATGATGGCCTTCTAAAAGACTGCATAAGTTTGCCCGCAGATTTATAAAAGTGGCGAATCCAGTTGCCTACTTTTGCAACCCAATCAACCTATTAACCAATCAAGCCATAAACGAACCACTATCATCATGGAAACCCTGTCTCTCCCTCGAACCCAACCCGAAATGCTAGCCGTGACGCAACGCCATCAGTTGCTAAGCATTGGTATTCCCAAAGAAACTACCCTGCAAGAGAATAGAGTGGCGCTGGTGCCCAATTCAGTGGCCACCCTCACGGCGCACGGTCACGAGGTGCTGGTAGAAGCAGGTGCTGGCGAAAAAGCTCGATTCAGCGATCTGGACTATTCAGAAGCAGGGGCACAAATCGTTCACAGCGCGGAGGAGGTGTACAAAGCCGAGGTGATTTTAAAATCCGCTCCACCCACGCTGGTAGAAATTGATATGATGCGTCCAGGGCAGGTGGTCGTATCGCCAATTCATTTGCCTTTGTTAAATGCCGAGTACATTAGTCGCTTGTTGCAAAAGCGGGTGATTGCTTTGGCTATGGAATATATCCATGATGATGTGTCGGGTGCTTTCCCAATTGTCCACGCGATGAGCGAGATAGCGGGCATTAGTGCCATCCTAATCGCAGCTGATTTATTGGCCACCACCCGAGGCGGAAAAGGGGTATTATTGGGTGGGGTCGCAGGAGTGCCTCCAGCTAAAGTAATCATCCTTGGGGCTGGAGTAATTGCTGAATTTGCCACCCGAACAGCCCTTGGACTCGGTGCGGAGGTGCGTATTTTTGACAACAACATCCAGCGAATCATTCATTTGCAAAACCAGGTAGGTCGTCCGCTCCACACATCGGTCATTAATCCGCAGCACTTGCGTGAACAACTCCTCACGGCAGATGTCGCCATCGGAGCGGTTCACTCGGCTCATGCCAATGCGCCGATGCTGGTTTCTGAGGATATTGTAATGCGCATGAAACCTGGCTCCGTCATCGTAGATGTGAGTATTGATCAAGGCGGCTGTTTTGAGACGTCACAAGCTACGACACACGATCACCCGACCTATGAGCGTCATGGTGTAATTCATTATTGTGTACCCAATATCCCCTCGCGTGTGGCGCGCACCGCCTCAGAAGCTATCAGCAACATTCTCACATCCATGCTTTTGATGAGCGAAACCGGGGGGATTGTCCCACTAGTGACCTCCCACGCAGGTCTGCGAAATGGGGTATATGCCTATCGAGGAACGCTAACGAATGCGCATTTGGGCGAGCGTTTTCAGATCCGGAGCACGGATTTGAATTTGTTGATTACTTCAGATTTTTGATTAGGCTTGTGGTAAAAAATATCGCCCAAGATTATCCTCCAGCAGCCTCTCCAAAGCCCCCAATTCCAGATCACGCAAGGCCGCAGCTCGTTGGTAAATCGCTGATATAGACACCGGACTGGCATCTGTCTCTAAAAAAAACCGATCCGCAGGAACAGTTCGAAAACTCTCCAAGACCCCGCCATTTTCCCTAAACAAAGCCGCGCCAAAAGAAAGACAGCACCCCGACCGAAGCAGCATTGCTGCAGTGGAGGGAGGTTTATCAAATCCGTGGAAAATCCAGACTTGCCGAGGTTTCCAGGCTTTTTTTAGTGCTATGATTTCTGAAAAAGCACGAACACAATGCAAGATGAGCGGTTTCCTAAAACGTTCAGAAATTTCTACACAATGCTGAAAAGCCAGCATTTGTAATTCCCAGGGTGTTTTGCATACCTTATCCAGACCAGCTTCTCCAATGGCCAGGGTGCCAGATGAGGCTGCTTGTTCGTGCAACCAGCCTGTTGTTAGGTCAAGATCAATTTCTTCCAAATACCAAGGATGCAATCCAGCCGAGCGCGTCGGCGCAGTAGGTGTTTTGCGCTGCCCAAAATATATACTCTCGAGCTCGAGAATGCCGGGCAAAAGGGTAGGGGAGTGGGTGTGTAAATTGATCAACATGACGCAAAGATGTATCAAGGACGACCAAACTGAAAAATAAGCGACCAATGTCTACCACAATCCTCCTGTAGTACTGACATTTGTCCGGCTTTTTATTCAATGCTGCGCTGTCCTGTAATGTAAATTTTTTAGCTCATTTCATCCGCAAAACAAAAACTCTGCTACCTTGCACCTTTTCCAATTTTCCAAGAAAATAGAACTTTTTAGCCATTTTGGAACATGAAATTTCACCAATTACGCCATTTTTTTACAATTATTCTGTGCATGGCAATATCTTTGCCTGCCACCTGGGCGCAGGGCAACCGCGATTACATGCGTGAGACCGGAAAGATTTACGTCGTTGTTGGCGTTATTTTGCTGATCTTCCTTGGCATCGTCTGGCAACTTGTACGCCTGGATCGTTCACTAACCAAAATAGAACACCAACTCAACGACGAAAAAAATGAGTGGAAAAATTAGTTTCTTCAAAAGCGTAGAAGACTACGTAGACAAGGCCGCCGCCTTCACCGACATCCCCAAGGGCCTCGTAGAGCAAATCAAGGCGTGTAACCTTGTGCTCCAAATCCGTTTCCCTATTCGGGTTGGCGGCGATTACCAAGTCATCGAAGCCTATCGGGTGCAACACAGCCACCACCGCCTGCCTACTAAAGGAGGTATCCGGTATGCAGAATCGGTTGACCAAGATGAGGTGATGGCACTTGCCTCTCTGATGACCTACAAATGTGCCCTCGTGGACGTGCCTTTCGGTGGTGCAAAAGGGGGGATCAAGATCAACCCTGCCAACTTCACCGAAGAGCAGCTGCAAAACATTACCCGCCGCTACACTTCCGAACTCGTAAAAAAGAACTTCATCGGCCCTGGTATCGACGTTCCTGCCCCCGATTACGGGACGGGACCGCGTGAAATGGCCTGGATTCTCGACACCTACCAAGCACTTCGCCATGGTGAAGTAGATTCCATCGCTTGTGTAACAGGCAAACCGGTCACACAAAACGGTATTCGCGGTCGGGCAGAAGCTACAGGTCGTGGGGTATTCTACGGACTCCGCGAGTGCATGCGCTACGCAGATGACATGAAAAAAATCGGTTTAACGCCTGGTATCGAAGGCAAAACGATGGTGGTACAAGGTCTTGGAAACGTAGGCAGCAATACTGCCCTCATTAGCCAAGCGGAAGGCAATGTAAAAATTGTGGGTGTAGCCGAACGGGAAGGTTCTATCCATAGTCCCGATGGGATTGATGTGGTGAAGCTGATGGCATTCCGCAAAGAAACGGGTTCAATCATCGGTTTCCCAGGCACCAAACATATTGGTGATGCTTCGGCAGCACTCGAATTGGATTGCGACATTCTCGTGCCTGCGGCACTGGAAAATCAGATCACGCCAGAAAATGCACCACGGATCAAAGCGAAAATTATAGCCGAGGCCGCTAACGGTCCAATCACTGCCGATGCTGATGTGATCCTGATCGAGAAAGGTATCGTCGTCCTGCCTGACTTTTACATCAACGCTGGCGGCGTGACGGTTTCCTATTTTGAATGGCTCAAAAACCTCTCGCACCACCGTTTTGGCCGTTTGGAAAACCGCTTTCAACACGACGCATTCAATCGTATCGTGCATAAAGTGGAAGAGATGACTGGCAAAACAATTACGGATCGTGAGCGCGATATGCTTACACGTGGCGGTACGGAGGTGGATCTTGTGAATTCCGGCCTGGAAGACACGATGATCACTGCTTACGGGCAAATTAAAGAGACTTTCCGCCAGCACCCTGAAATCAAAGATATGCGTACCGCAGCGTTTGTTTGTTCGTTGAAAAAGATCGCTGGTGACTATATTTCAATGGGCATTTTCCCATAGTCGTATTAGTTTATCGGCCAACGTATAGATTTATTATTGAAGATATTGGGGTGCGGCTTTCACGAGTCGCACCCCATTTTTTTTGAAAAAATGTATAATCCCCCAAAAGGCGTTTCTTAGGAACGCGGTTGGAATAAAATTGATTTTGAACACGCACATAATATTGGCAGAAAACCACTGGGCGGCTTTAAAGGCCGCCAATGCTCCGCGCGAAGAATCGAAGCTCGTTAAAATTTGGAATCTTCAATATTTTAAGTAAAAATTGAGAACCAAAATCACAAACATTCCATTTCCTGTTTATGAAAATGTACCCCCCCCGCCAATTTTTCTTATCCGTTTTCCTACTCGCTACTTTTTGGGCAATGGCCCAAACTCCCAAAATCCCTACCGTAAATATCCCTGACATCCTGCGTCAACCCATACAGGAAATCGAAGCCTATGATACCACAGGTTTTGGCGCATTTCAGGTTGCGATTCGATTTCAATATGGAAGTCCCCGGGTGCTGAATTCTGCTGATTATGATTCTATAAAACCTTACGGGAAAATTTCGGTAGAATACATTTATAGCCAATTCACGCACTCACAACCGAATCAAAAAGATCTGGATCGCGACCGTTTTGAGGCCCTTAAGCGCCTCGCCCCCGACCTTTTTAGCGATCCTGGTATTCGTTGGGACATCATCGTGCAGACATCGGCCACCACTGCAGATTCAGCGCGAAGGCTTTTCCATGGTTTTGTAATTACCTACCAACCGCCTGTCACAGAAGCCAGGAAAGCCGAAATCAAAAGCGAGTTGGATATGCTGGTAGATTGCGCCAAAAAACGGCCTCCTGCTTTTGCGCCAAAGTTTCCTGGAGGTACAGATTCCCTTCAATATTGGCTGGAGCACAACGTCAAATTTCCTAAAGACGAACTCGTCACAAAAGGCATGTCCCGTGCAGCACTGATCGAATTCCAAATCGATCCATTGACGCATAGCCCCAAAAATATCCGGGTCACCAAAGGAGCCTCGGCCAAACACAATGAACACATCAAAGCTATAGTAAGCAAAATGCCCAATTGGGGCAAAGGAAAACCTGGATTTGAGTTTTTGATTGTTTTGCAATTCAGTCTGAGCGAAGATGGGAAAGCGCATATCGCCTGTGGGCCTTTGCGAGGGTATTATCCAGCTGATTGTCAGGGATTAAAAACCGATTCTATCGTGATGAAGATCATGGAACGCAACAAAACCTGGAAAAAATTGCTCGTAGTAGAAGATGTAACGGGCAGCATGATGCCTTTTGTGGCCGACCTTTTGCTTTGGAATGCGCTAAAAGGTAACCTGCAAAATACGCAGCATTTTGTGTTTTTTAACGACGGCGATCAAAAAGACGATTTTGAAAAAGAGGTGGGCAAAACGGGTGGTATTTATCACACCAAGCCCAAAAATGTCGATGTGTTGGAAGAAACAATGATCTCAGCTATTGCTGGCGGTGAAGGAGGAGATACGCCTGAAAACGACATTGAAGCAATCATCGAGGGGATTCAAAAATGCCCGGAATGCGAAGAAGTAGTCCTCATTGCCGATAACAATGCAACGCCCCGCGACCTTGAACTTTTGGATAAGGTGACCAAACCTGTGCACGTGATACTCTGTGGCATTCGATACCGACCGAACCCAGCGCACCTCTTAATTGCCTGGAAAACAAAGGGTTCTCTGCATACCATTAAAGAAGATATCACCAATTTAGCAGAAATGCAGGAAGGGCAAAGTGTGGTGGTAATGGGCAAGACATTTAAGATTTTGAATGGGAAATTTGTGGAGACTGGGAAGATGTAAAGCAATAAAAAACGCCCCCTAATTGCTTAGGAGGCGTCTAGTTGATCTCATAGATGTCCAAGGGGACGTGTTGTAATGAAGGCTTTGGCAATAAAAAATAAATTTTGCTATAGCCGTTTAGTTTTTCTCGCCCTGCTTTTTAGGCTTGCGACCGTTTGGGGCTTCTACCGGAGGCTTACTATTTTTTGTGTTATCCTCTGCGCGGCGACCATGGCTTTCTCCACCTTTTCCGTGGTTATGGCCTTTATGATCTCCATCTACATCATGATCGTGGAGACCGTCCTTCTGTCCGTTGCCCTTTCCTTTGCGTGTTTTGTGCTGGCCTTTGTGTTTGCCTTTTCCACCAGGCTTCGCTTTTTTACCTTTTTCTACCGCTGGGTTGTCTGATGGGCGGGTAGTAGGCACTTCGACGCCCGGACGAGCATCTGTTGGGGTACTCTTTTCGGATTTTTGCTCTTGTTTCGGCTTGGGAGCTTCTGCCGGGCGAGAGGTGTTTTGTGCAAAGGCGCCAGCGAAAGAAATCGCAGCGAATACGAGGGTAAGTATGAGTGATTTTTTCATTGTTGGAAAGTGTCTCTTTTGAAAGACCCTATTGTAACGTGTTTATCTAAAAAAGACACGTTTGTATGGGTAATTTTAAGGTTTATTTATAGTCTAAGAATCATAAAATTTTTCTTATTTATTGAAAATCAATGAATTATAAGGTTGGTTTTAAATTTTTGAGTTTGACAGGATTTATAGGATGCCTGATTCGGCTTTGTCGGCGAAGCCGACAACCCCTATTAAATCCTGTTCATCCTGTAAATCCTGTCAAAAAAAGAAAAAAGCCCCTGTCATGTCCAATGCCCTTTCTCATAAAAAACTAAATGAAATGAACGATCAAATTACCGTTTTCTATGAAGAACATGTTGTTGGAGAATTCCAAACAGATTTATGGGTTGCAAGTCATTGTTGAGCTATAATACTCAAGGGCGCAGTGCGGCCAAAACGAAGCTTGTTACCTCCGCTTTTCGTTCTTCCATAAACACACGCATTTCTCCAGTGCCCATGCCCAATACGAGTCGCATCATGGGTTTCCCGATAAAAGGGAAAACGCATAAGGAAATAATATTGACCATGAGGTGTTTGGGGCTTACAGGGCGGATTCTACGTTCGGCGATTTCGATTTGTACCTGCTTGAAAAAGATCTCTGGACGAGGCATATCTTGCGGGAACATGGCTTCAAAAAACCGGTCGGGGTGCTTATTGATTTCCGAGATAATGAAGAGCGGAATAAATGGATTTCGGGAGATTAAACTGATGTAAAAATCAATGAAATATCGGATTTTCTCTTGTAAGGGTTGTTCTCCTTCGAACAGTTGACGGATCACTGGTACGGCCTTGTCTATCACCGCTTTTGCTACCGCCTCGAATAATTTTTCCTTTGTTCGGTAGTAATAATGCAGTAATGCTTTATTGATGCCGGCTAGATCGGCTATCTCCTGCATTTTCGTGCCATCCATACCCTTTTGGGTAAATATCTCGTGCGCAGCATCGAAGATTTTTTGTTCGGTTGAATCTGGTAAGGGTTGTAGTCCGTCACGTTTATTCATTGAGTTTAACCGTTTGGTCAATTTTTGGACAAAAGTCACTTCTCTTTTGAGAAAAAGCAAATTATGGGGCATTTTTTTCAACCAAGTGGTTAAATCTTTGCCGCATGGATATTATTTAGTGCTTTTGTTCATCCCATGATTCTAGGTGATTGGCGGAATAAAAACGCTAAATTATGCCCATAAAAAAAGCCTTTCAAATGCTGGTTGTCAACATCTTGAAAGGCTTTTCCTGAAATTAGAAGTCGCTTCCAGCCTACTTTTTTGTACGATATTTCCGCAGGTATTCGCGGTAAGTGATCATACGCTCCTGCTCTTCGTCCCACAGTTTGTTGAACATACAACGCAGACTTTGGAGGAAGGTAATCTTGTTCGCTACCTGATCAAGAATTGGATTTTCGTGATGACAGCGGGCGAGTTCATAGTTGGGTACCAGAGGGTTAAGGTGGTGAATATGGTGGTAACCTATGTTTCCCGTCAGCCAATGAAATACCTTTGGAAGATTGTAAAAAGTACTTCCCTGAACAGCTGCACGAATGTAGTCCCACTTGTCTTTCCATTCTTTATAAGCTGTTTCATGCTGGTGTTGAACGTAAAAAAACCAGATTGCAATGATAGCGAAAAACAACAAAATGGGCAAGTGAACCATCAAAAAGGCTTTATAGCCTAGCAGCAATATAAGGCCAACATGCAGGCCGATTAGCATCAAATTGTGCTTCCACAAAGCACGATGGGCGTGTTCCCAGCCTTTCAATCGAATCAAAGGGAGGCGGTTTTGAATGAGTAAATACCAGGCTGGACCGATGACAAACAACACTGGAAAGCTACGGAATAGCGCATAATGGATTTTTTTCCAGCGGGAAAGTGCCTTGAATTCCTTGACGGTCAACAAGTTAATGTCGCCAATGTCGCGATGTTCCCAAAGCACGCCGTTATGGCCGTGGTGAAAGTTGTGGCTTTTGGCCCAATAACGATAGGGCATGAAGCTGATCAAACCACATATTTCGCCAATTAGGTCGTTGGCTTTTCGGCTTTGGGTGAAAGACTGGTGCCCACAATCATGCTGAATAATGAAAATTCGCACCAAAAAGAAAGCATTTATGGCTGCCAGAGGCAAAACAAGCCAAAAAGAAACATCGATCAAAAAATACATCGCCACCCAGATTGCCACAAACGGCAAAAAGGAGTTGAACATTTGAATAACTGCCTTTCGTGTATTAGGCAGTTGGTATGATTTGACGATTGCGGGGAGTTGCTTCAGGATCTGAGGGTCGTACTGTTGTTTTATATATCCCATTGAAAATCAAAAAATTATTCTTTCAAACAAGGAAAGCCAGCCATTGTTTTGAAACAGGTATTTTGGAAAAGCAGCGCAAAGGTCAACTTTTCGGCGATTCAAAGTGTACGCTTTTTTAGATTTTTCAAACACCGATGATTTTGCGCAACAAACCCCCATCCACATCCCCACCAGCAAAATCGTCAAAAGCACGCTCGGTCACTTTAATGATATGATTGGCAATAAACGGCGCGCCCTCCCGGGCACCTTGTTCCGAGTCTTTGATGCAGCATTCCCATTCCATCACAGCCCAACCCTTGTAGCTGTACTGTGCCAATTTGGAGAAAATCGACTTAAAATCAACTTGTCCATCGCCTGTAGAACGGAATCGGCCGGGCCGGTTTA
>JBBQLD010000162.1:0-9526 GCA_038327555.1 Chitinophagales bacterium | reverse complement strand
GGCCGATGGAAAAGTTGCTGGAGTGCAATTTGTACCAGGGCATGATTATACCTTAATCGTACAACATGGCGACTTCTATACCGTGTATACTAATCTCGCGTCTACCAGCCTCTTAAAAGGTGATGAGGTCAAAGCCAGACAAAATATCGGTCAGATAAGCACCAATAATATTACGGGCACCTCTGAATTGCACTTCGAATTGTGGCAGCAAAAAGAGCGCTTGAACCCCGCACTTTGGATCAAAAAATAAAGTTTGATACCTTCTAATTCTACTTTGTCCAATTTAATCACCTTGACCTATGCATCCCAAACCTGCTTTCTTTCTGGTCTTTATTGCCCTTTTTTGTCTTCCTTTTTTAGCTCGAGCGCAAAAATCATCTACGCAGAAATCCCCCCCGAAAACCTCAATTGATTCCATGATGCTTGAAAGCAATATTCTTGTTTTTAAGCAGACGAGCATTAGCCTCGATTCTTCTAAGGCTACATTACGGGTAAAAGTGCTGGAAAAAGGAACTGGGGGGGCGCCCATACAAGGTACTACCGTATTGCTTCGCCGTGACCAAGACAAGATGTTGGGTAGGGTGACTAAGCATGACGGACGCTGTTTGTTTACGCCAACACCCGCTTCTTATACGGTACGTGTACAAATGACAGGACTAAAATCCTTGGAAAAAGGGGGGATCAAGCTCGAAGGCGGAAAAGTATACGAGCTTGAAATCTTGATGGCGCGAAATTGAGCAGAATAGTACTATTCTTCTTCTTGTTCGTAGTAGCTTTTAGCCCTGTATTTTGTTTTTTCTACAGGTTTAAGTTTTTTCTTTTTGTGGTCTTGGTCTTGTTGACGTAGGTCGCGCTCATCAGCACGACGGGGCTCTTTTTTGCTAGTCTTTTCCCAGTGTCTCATGGCAAAAGTGAAGGAAGGTTTTGCGTTCTCCTATGCTTTCCGCTGAAAGTTTTAGATAAGAATGCAGGTGAAAAAATAGGTGTCTGATTTTCGTTCAACAACGTGTTTAAAAGCGTTGCATTCCGAATCGCTTTACAAAAATAGTCCGTTTCTACAGATTAGCAAGTGCTTAAATGTTAAAATTTTTGAGTCAAGCCCCCTACATTTGACTCCTTAGCAGAATTCGGTGTTTAAATTTAGGGGTTTTATTAAGGTTTTTTCGCTGAATTCAACCCCGTTTTTTGATTTAAACTCCTGTGAATCAACTGAAAATGCAATCAGAGATCAAATCACAAACTTTTCCTTATTTATATGAAAAAAAATCTTTCCGCCTTTCTTTTTGCACTGGTATTTTGTTCACCAGCCTTTTCTCAAAGCAATTTTTCGGTGCGATTCGCGCATGGCACGGAAATTTTCCCTGAAAACTTTGCTATTGTACGACAAACACCCAACACTGGGGCAGATGAAGTGGTGAATGGCGTTTACGCCCGATATATCCAGTTGGAAAAAATTATGAACGCTGAAGAACGGGCGGCATTTGAAGCTACTGGAGCTCGAATCGTCGGCTATGTTCAGTTTGGAGCTTACCTTGTTTTGCTTCCCCAAAGTTTTAATTTCCAAAAAATTGAAGCCTTTTTACCACGAAGTGTTTTACCCGTAAACCCTGAATGGAAAATGGCCCGGAGCCTTCGTGAACCACCATTTGGCGCATGGGCAGTACACGGCGACTTCATTGATGTAAACCTACAAATTTATCCTTCGCTTCGTATTGCCGAAGGTGCCGCACTTTGTCGCAGTAATGGACTTGACGTTTTAAAAGAAGGAACACAAAACGGATTGGTTCAACTCCGAATCCATAAAGACCAAATATCAGCCGTGGCGGCCCTTCCATTTGTGCAATATTTGGAGTTGGCACCTCCTCCTGGACAGAAAGAAGATACTCGTGGACGTTCATTGCATCGTTCTAATTTGGTCGCAAGTGATGCCCCATTGGGTAAAAAATATGATGGAGCCGGGGTAGGTGTACTGGTGCGCGACGACGGTCAACTTGGCCCGCACATAGATTTGCAAGGTCGCTTGTACAACTTTGCCAATGGGGCGCCCGATGATGGTACACATGGCGACGGTGTTGTCGGGATTATTGGCGGAGCCGGAAATCTAGACCCAAGTAAAAAAGGCATGGCCGCTGGTGCAGATGTATACTCCGTAGATTATGTCAATAATTTTCAAGATCAAACGTTGCCCTTGCACCTCAACGAAGGGGTTACCTTAACCAATTCTTCCTATTCCGACGGTTGTAATGCAGGTTATACCTTGGCAACTCAAACGGTAGATCAGCAGCTTTTTGAGCATCCGACACTGATGCACGTATTTTCGGCGGGCAACTCGAATAATTCTGACTGCGGATACGGTGCTGGTAATCAATGGGGTAATATTACAGGCGGCCATAAAATGTCCAAAAATGCCATCGCTACTGCAAATATTTTCGCGGACGCCACGTTGGTGGAAAGTTCAAGTCGTGGCCCAGCATACGATGGACGTTTGAAACCCGATATCGCAGCCAACGGCCAAGATCAGGAATCACTTGACCCAAATAATGCGTATCAGGTATTTAGTGGAACCTCTGGCGCTGCCCCCGGTATTGCTGGCTGCCTGGCTCAACTTACTCAAGCGTATAGAACTCTCAAAGGGGTGCAAGACGCTCCTTCGGCATTATTAAAAGCTACCATCCTCAACACAGCCACCGATTTGGGTAACCCGGGGCCTGATTATAAATTCGGCTGGGGACATGTCAATACCTGGCGCGCGCTGCGTCTGCTCGAGCAAAATCAATGGCTGGAAGGAGATGCCGACCAAGGTGGAGATCTGACGCATACGATTCAGATTCCGGCAAACATCAAAGAAGCAAAAATCATGCTTTACTGGGCTGAACCACCTTCGCTTGAAAACAATGCCCGAGCCCTGATAAATGACCTTGATCTGAGCGTCAATGATGGTAGTGGCGCTGTAAGCCAGCCGTGGCTCCTCAACCCAACGCAAAACCCTATTACCCTTAATGCGCCTGCTGGCAAGGGCCGCGACTCCCTGAATAACGTCGAGCAGGTATTCCTCGAAAACCCTACTTCGGGCACCTACACGGTACATATCAAAGGGACTGAAGTCCCCTTAGGTCCACAACATTATTATCTGGTATGGGAATTCGTCAAAGATGAGATAAAGGTTACCTACCCGGCTGGCAGCGAAGGTTTTGTATCTGGAGAAGTGGAGCGCATCCATTGGGATGCTTATGGGAACACTGGCACATTCACGCTGCGTTACACCACAGACGGTGGCAATTCTTTTACAGCCATTACGTCGGTTGGTGGCGACCGCCGAATGTATGATTGGACAGTGCCCAATACCGTAAGTGGGAAGGTTCATATCCTGGTTCTTCGCGGGGCAAAACGAGACACCTCAGACTATCCTTCCAGCATCGTTCCAGTGCCTCAAAATCTACAAGTAACCAAAGTCTGCCCAGATTCATTAACCCTGAGCTGGACGGAAGTAAAAGATACCCTTTCTTACGATGCCTATCTTTTAGGAAACAAGTATATGGAACTGAAGGGCACCTCGGATACTAATTCCTTTGCCTTCCCGATTCAAAATGCAGGCGCAGAACAATGGGTATCTGTACGTACCAGTCACCCGGACGGTACAGCGGGCAGACGGGCTATAGCCATAAATTGGCCTGGAGGATTGCTCAATTGTCCACAACAATACGATCTCGCTTTACCTCAATTACTTTCCCCGGCAGGCGATGCTATTGTGTCGTGTGGAGCATCAGATATAACCATTTCGATCAGGGTAAATAACGAAGGGTTGAACTTGGCTTCTGGCGCGACGGCGTTTTATCAGGTGAATAATGATCCACCAGTAAGTGAAGTTTTACCTGATATTCCAGTAGGCGGGTCGTTAGATTTTTCATTTCAAACCCCGCTTACCATCGACTTCAATGGGAATATTATGCTCAAAACCTGGGTAGTTTTCTCTAGTGATTTGAACGGTTATAATGATACCCTTTCCCTTTCATTTCCGGTAGTAGCGGAGGCTGTCAATCAATTCTTTAGCGAAAACCTAGAGGCTACATCAGGATTCCCCATTGGCTGGGCAGGCGTGAACCCTGACGGATTATTTGGCTGGGAAACAACTGATGGGTTGTCATTTGATGTAGTTGGCCCTGATGGTCTAATTGGACGTTCGTTTCATTTCGATTTCTATGAATATGGCCCCGACGACAATGGTCAGGAGGACTATCTTTATATGATTCCGGTAGATTTGACGGGGTTGTTTAACCCCGCGCTTTCCTTTGATATTGCGAAGGCTAGGTATGATGATACTTACACTGATGGGCTTCGGGTGGAGGTTTTTGCCAACTGTGACCTAGGGGGTACGCCGACCACAATATGGGAAAAGTATGATCCGGAATTGTCCACTGTACCCAACCAAACCAATTATTATTATGCTGGAGATGCATCTGATTGGCGCAATGTATCTGTGAATCTCAGTGATTTCGCAGGGCAAAAAATAGTGGTTCGATTTGTGGCCATCAATGGATATGGCAACAGTTTATACCTCGACAATATTGGAATTGAGCCGTATGAAGTACCCGTATTACCATTAGCGGAGTTTATGGCACCCGATACTATCTGCCGTTTGGATACTTTGACGTTCCAAGCGACGCCTTCAACGCTCAATGCTACTTATACCTGGTCTTTTGGTACTGCCGCCAACCCTAATACTGCAACAGGAATTGGCCCGCACAATGTTTTTTACCCCACCGCGGGCAACAAAAATGTGCGCCTAATTGTAACAAACAACTTTGGAACTGATACTATGATTCAAAGTATGAATGTACGCCCACTTGCTACAGCCAATTTCACCATAGTACAAAACGGTTTTACTGCAACATTCACCAATACAAGTACGAACGCCACTTCATATCTCTGGGATTTTGGTGACGGCATGACGAGTATTGAAAGCAATCCAACCCATATTTATGGGCTTCCAGGCAATTATGTGGTGACTCTTTCTGCTACAAATGTTTGTCGCACTAATGTAAAAACCGGAAATGTTGGGGTAAGTAGCGTAAATGACCTAACTGAAAACATGGACATTCGCATTTTGCCCAACCCGATCCCGAGTACTCAAGACAATTTTGCAGTAGAACTGAACAGTCGTATCCTTGGCAATGTGCAACTCACCTTGTTTGATGCCGCTGGCCGGATGGTAACTGCGCGAGAGACTGTAGTAAAACAAGGCATCAGCCGTGTTGTATTTGAAAGCCTGAACTTGCCTAAAGGTATATATCAACTAAATATTCAGGCGGATGGGAAGCAAGCTACTTTTAGCGTGGTAGTGCAGTAGTCCGTACTTAAGCCTTAAATTTTTTCAAAGATGAGTCATCCCGAAAATTCGGTATGACTCATCTTTTTTGAGGGCGACTAAAATCCATCGGACTGCTTACATTTGCCCTTAACCCGGAGGCTTTGGCAATTCAAGAGACCTAAATTATGAGCAAAATAATCTATCGCGACCCACAGGTGACGATTTTTCAAAGTGCACTCTTCCAAACCAATTCTACGGTGGTTTGCACGGACGATGTGGTGCTGATTTTCGACCCGGCTTGGTTGCCCGAAGAGGTGGAAGACATTCGCCAATATGTGGAGCGCATTCGCGGCACACGGCACGTGTTTTTGCTTTTCACCCATTCCGACTTCGACCATATCATTGGCTATGGGGCGTTCAAGGCCGATAAAGTTTTCATGTCGAAAGCAATGGCAGAGAATCCAGACCGCGATCTTTGTGTAGAGAAATGTCTTGAATTCGATGAGCAATATTACATCAAACGCCCCTACCCCATTGAGTACCCAAAAGGAGATTTTTTGGTGTTTCGAGATGGTGTTCAATATCGATATGGCAACACCAAAATGTCATTCTACCTCACTCCAGGCCATACCGCCGACAGTATGATGGTCATTGTGTGGCAACTTGGGCTTTGTATCGCTGGCGACTACCTGTGTAACTGTGAGTTCCCATTTATTTATCACAGCAGCGTAGACTATGAACAAACACTGGAAAAACTGCCCAAAATTCATGATCGCAACTGGTTCACCCGAATGGTGCCCGGTCACGGAGACCCAGCCTTAGGCATAAATGACTGGCTGCAACGGCGTACCGAAGCCCAAGCCTACTTGTTCGCACTTCGGGAAAGCATTGCTACAGGCGTGCCTTTTTCGGAGGATTCCTTATGGTCTCGGTATAATTTTCCTCGATTGCAACGCAAATATCATTTGGATAATATTGCCCTCATGACCCGAGAATACGAGCAGGGATTGTGGGCTTGGGATCCTGATTTTGAACTCACTTCCCCAATTAGGCAGGAGACCTATACCGCTGATACGCCACAAATTGATAGCGATGACGAAGGCTGAAACCCGGGAATGGCTTGAAGCACAAATCCTCGCCGAACATAGCAAAGCGCATTAATTAATTTCATTCCGACATATCCATAGTATGATAAACGTTCAGCACGTCGTCATCATCTTCTAGGCGATCAAGGAGCTTTACTACGGCTTCCACCTCTGAATCATCCAACTTTTTTGTTGTATTCGGGATGTATTCCAGCGCAGCACTAATTGTTTCAATATTTCTATCCTCCAGTGCTTTTTGAAGCGTTCCAAAGTCAGAGAATGCACATAAAAGCACGATTTCGTCTTCTTCGCGCTTGAGTTCTTCTAGTCCAGAATCAATCAATTCCAATTCCAGATCATCCCATGGATGGCCTTCGGCTTTAGCTTTAAATACTCCTTTGTGATCAAAAAGAAAAGCAACACTACCAGAGGTGCCCAGTGCTCCACCGCAACGGTCAAAGTACATGCGTACATTGGCTACTGTCCGGGTGGGGTTATCCGTAGCGGTTTCTACCAAAACAGCTACTCCGCCAGGCCCTTTGCCTTCGTAAATTATTTCCTGGAAATTTTCTGCCTCTTTGCCGGAAGCTTTTTTAATCGCACTTTCGACGTTTGTTTTGGGCATATTTGCCGTTTTGGCGTTCTGAATAGCCCCACGAAGACGGGAGTTATATTCAGGGTTTGGTCCGCCTGTTTTTACGGCCAGAGCGATTTCTCGTCCGATACGGGTGAAGGTTTTGGCCATACCGGCCCAACGCTTAAATTTTCTTTCTTTGCGGAATTCAAACGCGCGTCCCATGAATTAAGTGGCTAAGTGATGAGTGTTTAGTACTAGAGCTCGCAATAAGATTTGCTTATTTACAGCGCAAATGTAGGCAAAGCCCTTCGCAACAAAAATTGATTTTCTAATAAGGAACAAGTTATTATTTACCCGTTCCTAAACTATTGCCTCCAGTATTTCAGTGGGTGCTTCATTTGGCTTTTTTTAACCAATTTTCAATCTCAAAAGCCAAATGCCTGGCTGTATCTTTGCCCTTCTTTTCTTTAACCTAAATCTTTACTCCCATGAGAAGTGCATTCCTCTTCGCAACTATTTTTGTATTGTTTTCGCCTTCTATGCTTCATGCCCAAGCAGAAAGAAAAATGGATGTCAGCATTTCCAGTGGCGTACTTAAAACGGCTGAATGGGCTAATTTCAAATACATGGAAAACCTGGATCTGGCGCAAAGTGGAGACCAGAAAGGCATTAAAGCCATGCTTGAATTCACAGGTACCGTAGATGGTATAGAAGCACTTGAGCATGCGACCACTTGTATTGAGCTTATCCTGCTTGCTACAGATGAAAAAGTCGGTTCCGTGATCTCTTCACTCAAACCTAAACTCAAAACCGTCCTCCTCGATCGCTTTCAAATGGCACAAGGCCTAACTGAAAAAGAGGACTTGCGTAAGCCACTCCTTGCATGGGCGCCATTAACCTGGAAGGCATTGAATGGCGAAAGGGTTTCTTGTGGCTCTTGCATGCACGAAGGCCCCTTCCCCGCAAGCAAGCCGGGTACGCAACAAACAAATTCTGCAGACCCTATTCCTGATACTGAAAAACAATGATTTCCAACGGATTAAAACTCATCGGGGTGATCTTGGCAGTCAATTTATTTTGGCAATGCTCCACCCCACGTTCCAGTAATAAGGTTGTCGCAAATGATTTGCAACAATTGATCACATTTATGGTGGGGGATTTCAGTAGCCAGGCCCAGAGCGAGCGCGATTCCGATTATTTCGATATCCGGCTGCATATCCGCCCTATATGGACCGCTGACAAGCGCAATCACTGGCTTTATGTGGAACAAGCTACCGCTGCTGCTGAATCCAAACCCTATCGCCAACGGGTTTACAAGGTGGAAAACGATGGCGCTGGCGGTTTTAAAAGCTTGGTCTACACCTTGCCCGATCCAGCAAATTGGGCGGGCAAATTCAAAACACCAGAAGCTTTTGATGCCTTAAACCCCGCAGATATCTCCTTACGGGATGGATGTACGGTCTTTTTGAAAAAACTAGAAGACGGCTCATTTGCCGGATCCACCCAAGGGCTCGGCTGTGAAAGTAGCCTTCGAGGGGCAAAATATGCCGCTTCAAAAGCCACCATTACCAAAACTGAACTCCATAGCTGGGATCAAGGTTTCAATGAGAAAGGCGAGCAGGTATGGGGCGCAACGAAAGGTGGATATGAGTTTGTAAAGCACTAATGTGCTTATATCCAATACATTGACTATATTTTAACTTATGGCCTTCAGAATTTATACCAAAACTGGGGATAAAGGCGAAACTGCCCTGTTTGGTGGTCGCCGCGTACCCAAGAGCGACCTGCGTGTTGATGCCTATGGTACTGTGGACGAACTCAATTCGTTCCTCGGCCTGCTGCGTGATGCTGTTGAAAACCAACATGTACGGGATATATTGACGCATACCCAGCATCGACTTTTCACCCTAGGGGCACACCTTGCTTCCGACCCGGACAAGCATCCACCCACACCAGATCTGTTGCCAGATGACATCAAGTTGCTGGAAGATGAAATGGATATGATGGACGAACAATTGGCGCCACTAAAGCATTTTATCCTGCCGGGCGGGCATACCACCGTGTCTGTTTGCCATCTCTGTCGCACCGTTTGTCGACGTGCTGAACGACTGACCGTAGCCCTCGCACAATCGGGCGAACCAGTGGAAGATTTGGCTTTGCAATACCTTAATCGACTTTCTGATTATTTCTTTGTGTTGGCGCGTTTTTTGGCTAAAGATTTGGGGGTGGAGGAGGTGATTTGGATCAAGCGGTAAAGCGAGCTTTTCAAAAAATTTAAAACACCAAGGGACTAAGAGACACTAAGCAAGTAAACCTTAGTGACGCTTAGTCCTTTAGCTTTTCAAAAAATTTAAAACACTAAGGGACTAAGAGACATTAAGCAAGTAAACCTTAGTGACGCTTAGTCCTTTAGCTTTTCAAAAAATTTAAAACACTAAGGGACTAAGAGACACTAAGCAAGTAAACCTTAGTGACGCTTAGTCCCTTAGTGTTTCAAAAAATTTAAAACACTAAGGGACTAAGAGACACTAAGCAAGTAAACCTTAGTGACGCTTA
>JBBQLD010000161.1:0-9534 GCA_038327555.1 Chitinophagales bacterium | reverse complement strand
TTGACGGTTTGGTCGACTCTTTTGAACTGATACTTTGTTGCGCCTCAGTCATGGAGAGCCCGCTACAATCCTTCGTCGCGCCTAGTCTCATCTCAAAATAATCTGACCAAACTATCAAAGACTTCGTGCCCCTGCCACTAGCAGTATAAAAACAGATTTTAAGATCCGTGCAATCGGTTCAATCCGTTCGATCCGGGTGCCAATTTTTGTCAAATCAAGCCTCTTGACTTTAATTCCAGATATTTATTGATTGTATTCAAGGTCAAATCCTGTGGCTTGGTGAGCACCGCCTGAATCCCATATTGGCGAAGCCTGGTCACCATTTCTCGTTTATCTTGCAAAAATTGACGCGCCACCGTTTGACGATAAACGTCAGCAGTAGTATGTACGGTTTCTCCGGCGAGTTTGCGGATTTCGGTGTTCTCAAAAAACACTACGACCATCAGGTGGGCACGACTCAGTCTGCGCAGGGTTGGTAGCGCACGTTCCAGCGCATAACTGCTCTCAAAATTGCTAAACAAAATAAGGAGCGAGCGAGCACTGATGAGCCGACGCACTGCCTCGTAAAGCAGTTCGTAATTTGATTCTCCGGGCCGCTCTTTTTCGCGATAAAGGCTTTCAAGTATTCGGTTAAGTTGGCCGGTGTCGCGTTCGGCCTTAATCGTTGCACCCATCACATCGGAGAAGGTCAACAGGCCTGCTTTATCCTGCTTTTTCAGGATGATGTTGCTGATTGCCAAGGTGGTATTGATGGCATAATCCATCAAACTTAGCCCTGAAAATGGCATACGCATGGCGCGACTTTTATCTACGATGCAATACACCTGTTGACTTCGCTCGTCCTGATATTGGTTCACCATCAGCGTAGCTCGGCGGCTGCTGGCTTTCCAGTTGATGCTTCGAAAGTCATCGCCTTGCACGTAGTTTTTAATCTGCTCAAACTCGTAAGAATGACCAATACGCCGCATTTTTTTAATGCCAGTGTCGTGTGCAATATGCCGCATGGCGCGGAGTTCGTAGCGTTTCATTTGAATGATGCTCGGGTACACATCCACGTCTTGGGGCTGTTCAAAAATGAGCCTGCGCTCCACCAGACCCAGGCGGGTGGACGTAAACACATTAAGGTTGCCGAACGAATAAATGCCACGTGTGAGCGGCACAAGTTTGTTTTCTGCGAGATAGGCCTGCCCGGCAGGCAAGGCTATTTTTATTTCAAAATCACGCTTCTGAAATTGTACCGGGAGTTCATCAGCAATGCTAATGTTTAGGTGAATGTTTCCCTGATTTTCTATAAATAATTTTACAAGGTTTGGGTCAGAAAGGGAAAAAACCGGATTGAGCTCACGTTTACAAATCACCTTCGGCTTTCGCAAAAACAACAGCATCCAATCGGTCAGCACCAATCCTAAAAACCCTACAAAAGCCGTTTGCGCCAGCGGAAACAGCCAGCCAAATGGATAAGCTACTGCAAACATCGCAGTGGAGGCGCCAAAAAGCCAAAAGAAACGATTGGTTAGGTACATAGGGCGGTAATTGGTGTTACTTATTTCCTTGGTTATTGACAAATTCAGTATATTTCTTGCCCCGTTTTTCCGCAATTAAATCAAAAAAAAGCATGAAAAGACCCTGCGCAAAAAGTCCTGTACCTAGTCCTTTGGGAAAATTAGTTTCCTGATTCAGTAAAATCAGGACCAAACCGATTGCGATAAAGGCAATTTCTACCCATTTGAGCAGTATAAAATTACGCAGCATAACGGCCATGCGCGGACTTTCCAAGGCTTGAAACTCCGCGGGTGATTCAGCCAGCAGTTTTTCCAAATCATCTGCTTGCAAATCACTACGTCGAGCCACCTTAGCGCCCACAAGGATTTCAAGGAAACCAATCACCACCAGCGGAATTGAAATTCCAGTGTAAAAAGGGGGCCCAGCACTCAGCAAAACTCCGCCTCCAATGGCACAAGCCACGATCCCAATCGCCATTGCGAGGAACCCGCCTTTTTTTTCTGCTTGAAAATAGGATTGAATCATACTTTTTTTAGTTAAAAGTTTCAAGTTGGCAAGTTTCAAGTTGGCAAGTTGCAAGTTGGCAAGTTGCAAGTTTCAAGTTAAAAGTTTCTAGTAAAGTAGTTGCAAGTCCCTGCAGTCTTGCTACTTGCAACTTGCCAACTTGCAACTTGCCAACTTGAAACTCCCCAACTTGCAACTTGCCAACTTGCAACTCGCCAACTTGAAACTTGCCAACTTGAAACTTGCCAACTTGAAACTCCCCAACTTGAAACTTGCCAACTTGAAACTTGCCAACTTGAAACTCCCCACTTTAATCTATTTTTGAAAAAGTAACACTGGCATCAGGCCGTAAGAATAGCATGCCAGTGGTACAGACCGTGTCGCCAGCTTCAATGCCCTCCATGATTTCGATCATGCCCGCTTGCCGAACGCCCGTTTTTACTATTACAAATTTCGCTTTCCCGCCCTTGCACACAATCACTTTTTTGTCTCTTGCTTGCGGGATAATAGCTTGATTTGGAATGAGTAGGGCCTCAGATTTACTCCCCAGTGCAAGGCTGACTTCAGCAAAAGCGCCTGGCAAAAGTCCCCGGCTATTGGCTACCGTAGCACGTACTTGCAGGTCACGAGAGCCTTCCGAAATGCGTTGCTCGGTAGCTTGCACGGTGGCTTTGTGTGTGGCGGAATTGCCTTCCACGGTGAATTCCAGCGCTTGGCCAATACGAAGTTGCTGGCTGTATTTTTCGGGCACAGCAAAATCGAGCTTGAGTGCTGAAGCCGAACGAATGCTCGTAATGGCCGTGGCAGGTGTAACATAAGCGCCCGGACTGATGCGCCGAAGTCCGAGAATGCCATCATAGGGTGCTCGAAGTTCGGTTTTGTTAAGGTTGACGCGCAAAAGGTCAATATCTGCTCGAAACGTCTGGGTTTGTAGCACCGCAAGGTCGTATTCTTGTTGACTAATACCTTTTACTTTAAGCAAGTCAGCAAGGCGTTGTTCCGTGATCTCGGCCTGTTTGAGTTGTGCCTCGAGTTTGCGAAGCTGAGTTTTGAGGTCTTCGTCGAAGATTTTTAGCAGCAATTCGCCTTTGCGCACCATTCGGCCTTCTGGCAGATTAAGCTTCACCACGCGTCCGGAAGCTTCCGGGTGGAGTTCAGTCTCTTCGCTAGGCAAAAGGTTGCCACTGGCAGTCACGCGTTCAGTGAGTACACTGGGCTTTGCGACAAACCCTTCTACCGTGGTTACGCTGAGCGCAGCACCCTTTGCCGGAGCACTACCACTGGGAGTATCGGGTTTTCCGCACGAAAAGAGGAGTAGTGCGGGCAATAAGAGCGTAGTTAAGTGCTTCATTTACAAAGAGTTTTGGCTTTTAGCGCAGGGAAGGAACGCGGTTGGAATAAAGGTACAATTTGGCGGCCTTATTTTGTTCCGCTCTTCGAGTGGTGCAATTTCAGGCCCAAAAATAAGAAACTATCATGCGGGGAAAGGGTTTAAAAATTGCGGAATAAAACCTGTTTCGTTTTTGTCTAGTGTATCGGCCTCAAGCTCGTACGCTCCGCTTCTGCTCAAATTCGTCAAACCGCAATTTTGAAAAGGCCCCCCAACTATTATAGCGATAGATTTGCAGGAAACAAAAATCTATTTTATGAAACAGCTAACTTTACTTTTCACCGCTTTATTTCTTTTCGTTGTTAATGTAGCTGCCCAAAATACGACTACCTGGTTTCCTTCGGGAACGAAGTGGGTTTATACCTATGCTAGTTTAAGCGGCGGTGGAGAAGAATATCTGGATCTGGTGGACCAGGAATTGGTGGGCGGCGAGCTCTGCGCCAAATTACATTATCATGGATATGAAACGGGCTGGGCGACTGGCCCCTTTGATTTGGGTTTTCGGTACTTTTTTGCCCGAAATGACTCGGTTTTTCTGTGGGGCGGGAGTGCTTTTAAGCTTTTATACGATTTCAACAGAATGGAGGGCGATACCTTCTCCATCCCGGCTGGGATTTATGATCATGGCCTCGTTGTACATACTGGCGATACGACGTGGAACGGAATTCCCCTGCGGTTTCAGGACTTAAAATTAACCCAATACCCTTTTTCACCGGGTTCCGATACCATTACTTTGAATACCAGGGTGTATGAACGGCTCGGCGGTACGCACCTTATTTACTGGGATGATGAATCTCCCCTAACTGAAATCCAATATGAACTCGGCTGTTACCGCGACGATGAATATCCTCAACTGGACTGCCAATTAGGCTATGATCCTACCTATATTGGCTTTCCAAAATTTAGCAAATCGGTGTGGAGCGAAACAGATGGAAGCTGGTGCAATTACCGGGGCTATCAATATAAACTTGAAGGAGATTCTGTGATTTGGGGCGTTGGACAAGGACAAAAAGTTTATTTCCGCAATACTTATATCGGCACAAATGATTGTCCGGATGGATCTGTAGAAATTATCCACGAGCCTTTCCGGCTTATCGGGCTTTTGGACCAAAGTGTTCAATACAAGAAAGTGTATTTCACCCGGTTTACCAACGATGCTGCTCCGTTCCCTGTATGCGTAGAAAACGATTCGCTTCAGCTTAATACCTATACTTTATTATACGACTTTGATTTGAAAGTTGGCGATACCGTACACTGGAAGCCGAAGCCTAATCTAGTCCAAGCCATTGATTCTATTCAGATGGATAACGGAACTTGGCGGCGGACCTTTGTTTTTGATACCAACGATCCCTATTACTGGATAGAAGGGCTCGGTTCTAATCTGGGACTATTCGGATCTTTTGCCAACACCCAGATTACGGATCAATTCTGTCGTCTGCAATGTTTTCGCTACGATAATACGTTGATATACAGCACCGTAGAAGCGACATTTTGCGATAGCGTAACAGTAGCCGCTTACGAACCAAAAGACTTTGATCGCTCCTTACGGCTTTATCCAAATCCCAGCCCCGGCCCTACTACCCTGGAAATTCCAGTCAGCGAAGTTCCTGCCCTGCTGCGCATTTTCGATGTGCAGGGGCGCGAACTCGGCCGACTGGAAGTATCCGAAAGTCAGCATAAGCTTGACCTTTCTACCTATCAAAAGCACGGGGTTTTGATGCTCCAGATCCGGAGCGCCAGTGGTCAGACGGCGATCAGGATATTGTGCATGGAGTAGATGCTTCAGACTTTCTCAGGGGTAATTTTTTCAAAAGCGGTTTTGAGGAGCATGCCTCGCAATACATTGATTTTCACGCTAAAACCCGCTCAAGTATTTTTTCAACAAAAAATAATTGTGCAATAATTTGGCTGATAATCAATAAGTTAAGCCTATTTGTTGAAAAAACTTTCAGCGCACCCTTGCACAGCGTTTTAGCTCGGGTTACATTTGCGGCCTCTTTGAGGAAAGGAGGCTGTGGATTTTGGATTTACGAATTACGATTTTGGATTTTTTTGACTCGAAAAAGGCATGATTCATCCTTACTTCGAATCGAAAAATCGCAAATCCACGGCCTCCCTTTCAAACGTTTCAAATTTTTTTTCAAAAATGAATACACTGAGCTATCGGACGGTTTCCGTCAGCAAAGAAAAAGCGGAGCACAAGTGGTACATCGTCGACGCGGAAAACCAAATTACGGGTCGTATGTGTGCTGAAATCGCTTCCATCTTGCGCGGAAAAAACAAGCCGTCTTACACGCCCCACGCGGACACAGGTGACTATGTTATCGTGATCAATGCCGAAAAGATTCGATTCACCGGCAAAAAATGGGACTTGAAAGAATACAAGCACCACTCCCACCACCCAGGAGGCTTGAAAGTGGTTGTGGCAGATGTAATGCGCACAAAATTCCCAGAGCGTATTGTAGAAATCGCTGTGAAAGGGATGTTGCCTAAGACTAAATTGGGCCGTGCCATGTACAAGAAGATGTTTGTGTATAAAGGGTCAAACCACCCACATGCTGCACAGAAACCTGAGCCACTAACTTTTAAGGTGGACTAATTTGTAAAAGGTGGCAAAAGCGTTCAACGCGTTCGAGGTGTTTAAACCACATTCAAGTCATTGCCACAATTTATCACATTAACCACATTTTTACCCGTTACAGCTTTTTATCCGCCAAAGTTTTAAGGAGGAGGAAGCAAAAAAGGGTATCACATTGACCACATTATCACATTTACACGATATGGAAATGATAAATGCCGTGGGCCGTCGGAAAACCGCAGTTGCCCGCGTTTATTTGATGAAAGGGGAAGGTAAAATCACGGTAAATGGTAAAGACTACCGTGAGTACTTTCCACAAATGCACGTGCAGCACAACGTGACCGATCCTTTTGCAGTAGTAGGCATCGAAAATGCTTATGATCTCAAAGTGAACGTTCGTGGCGGTGGCTACAAAGGCCAATCGGAAGCTGTGCGCATGGGCTTGAGCCGTGCCTTGGTGAAACTCAATGAAGAGTTCCGCTCGCCGCTGAAAGTTCGGAAATTCCTCACACGTGATAGCCGCGCCGTTGAACGTAAGAAATACGGTAAGCCAAAAGCACGTAAGAACTTCCAGTTCTCTAAGCGATAAAGTCAAAGCCCTTTCTGGAAAGGAAGGATTTTCAAGGACTTTTTTGCACTCCTAACTCATCACATATAACTTATAACTTCTCATGCAGAAGCCTACATATAAGGAACTCCTCGACGCTGGCTGCCACTTCGGCCACTTGCGCAAAAAATGGAATCCCAAGATGACTCCGTACATCTTTATGGAGCACAAGGGCGTTCACATCATTGATCTCAACCGCACGGCTGATATGTTGGAGCGTTCGGCAATGGCGATGAAAGCCATGGCCAAAAGCGGCAAGAAAATCATGTTCGTAGCAACAAAAAAGCAAGCCCGCGAAATCGTGCAGAAAGCTGCCGAAAGCGTTGGGATGCCTTTTGTGACCGAGCGCTGGTTGGGTGGTATGATGACCAACTTCGCCACCATCCGTAAATCAGTCAAGAAAATGCAGCACATCGAGCGCATTCTTGCTGACACCACACTTACCAGTATCACCAAAAAAGAACGTTTGATGTTTGGCCGCGAGCACATCAAAATGACCAAGCACTTTGGTGGTATCGAACAGCTTAACCGCCTGCCTTCGGCAGTATTCATCGTGGATATCCACCATGAACACCTTGCACTTGCAGAGGCTAAAAAACTGAACGTTAAGACTTTCGGTATGGTTGATACCAACTCTGATCCAACGCAGGTTGATTTCGCTATCCCAAGCAATGACGATGCTTCTAAGTCGATCTCTTTCATCACTAACTACCTTGTTAACGCGATTCGCGAAGGCTTGGACGAGCGTAAAGCCGCTAAAGGTGACGAAAAAGAAAGCGCTGAAGCATAAAGGTTCCGAGGTTAAGTCTTCTTAAATTCTTGACCCTCCTAACGTTTTTCATGCAAGCCTTCTGTTGCTTTGCGCCCTCGCCCTGTGGCGAGAACACTATTATTTCAAAATTTCAAATAAGCAATGACAAAAGTTTCTGCTGCTGATATTTCAAAACTGCGCGAATTGACTGGCGCAGGTATGATGGACTGTAAAAAAGCCCTGGAAGAATCCAATGGCGATACGGATGCTGCTCAAGACTGGCTTCGTAAAAAAGGCATAGCTAAAGCGGCTAAGCGTGAAGATCGTGAAGCTAAAGAAGGTGTGGTAATTGCGCAGACCAATGCCGACCAGACCCATGCTATCGTGTTGGCCCTCAACTGCGAAACGGACTTTGCTGCCCGCAACGAAGGGTTTATCGCACTTGCCCAAAAATTCGCAGACATCGCCCTTGAAAACTTCCCAGCTTCACTTGAAGCACTACTAGCCCTTCCGTTCGAGGGTGCAGTAACTATCGGCGAAAAAGTAGGGGAACAGGTCGGCGTTATCGGCGAAAAAATCGAAATTGGTCGCTATGAGCCACTCACCGGCGCACAAATTTTGACCTACAACCACAACAACAACAAACGTTCGGTGGCAGTAGCCCTAAGCAAGCGCGAAAACGCATTCGAGCAAGCTGGACGCGACATCGCTATGCAGATTGCTGCGATGAGCCCGGTATCTGTTGGCCGTGATGACGTAGATCCAAAAATCATCGAAAAGGAAATCGAAATCGGTAAAGAGCTGGCGCGCAATGAAGGTAAACCGGAAGATATGCTCGAGAAAATTGCACTCGGCCGCCTCAATAAGTTCTTCCAGGAGAGCACGTTGCTCAGCCAGAAATTCGTGAAGAACAATGACCAAACCGTAGATCAATACCTGCGCTCTTTGGACAAAGACCTTACCGTGACAGGCTTTAAGCACATTTCGCTGTAAGATTCATTCGAACACTTTGCACAAACATATATTACAGGCGTCACCCCGGTTTTCGGTGGTGGCGCTTGTGTTTTAGGGTGCTGTGTTTGGCGCGTTACTAAACCTCGAGATTTGATAAACGTAATAATTGTTCGGCGCTGAGTATATTTCGTAATTATTTTACCAGGCAGATTTAAAATTTTATTTTAAATCTGCCTGGTAAAAATCTCATTTATGATTGAGCGAATTATTACTCCGCGTGTGCTAGAAGATTTATCTGCGTCTCCAATACTTGGTTTGATCGGCCCGCGTCAGGTGGGTAAAAAAACCTTGGCAAAGCATTTGCAGACAAAAATTGATAAACCAACACTTTATCTTGACCTTGAGGTTCAAGGAGACTACCAAAAACTCGCCGATGCGCAAGGGTATTTATCCCTGCATAAGGAAAAGTGTGTGATCATTGATGAGGTGCAACTTAGGCCTGAATTATTTGCCGCACTCCGAGCTTCAACCGATCAACACCGTGTTCCTTCGCGTTTTATTTTGCTCGGCTCGGCTGCTCCATATCTGATAAAACAAAACACCGAAACGCTGGTAAGACGAATTGCTTACCATACGCTGGAGCCTTTTTCTTTCACAGAAATTCGAGATCAGTGTACCATGCAAATGCATTGGTTTCGAGGCGGATTCCCGAATGCTGTATTGGCAAAATCTGACCGGCTTGCCCGTAAATGGTTGGCTGATTTTGCGGAGACATTTGTGCAACGAGATATCCAAAGGTTTGGTTTTCAGGTGACACAAATCACCATGCAAAACCTGCTAAGCATGATAGCATATCTGAATGGCAGTGTCCTCAATGCCAGCAATATTGCTCAATCGCTTGACGTATCGCAACCCACGGTAACGCGGTATCTCCAATTATTGGAAGGAAGCTTTATGATCCGTCGATTGCCTCCCTACTTCGTCAACATGGGCAAGCGTCTGGTGAAAGCTCCTAAACTCTACGTGCGCGATACGGGATTTTTACATCATCTATTGCATATTTCCCAATTCGACCAATTACAAGGACACCATGCAATAGGGGCTTCCTGGGAAGGTTATGTTATTGATCAGATTATACGAGAAGCGGCGGAATTTAGCGACTTTTATTATTACCGGAAAAAAAACAAACCGTCAAAGACTTCGTGCCCCTGCCACTAGTGGCAGGGGCACGAAGTCTTTGACGGGTT
>JBBQLD010000160.1:0-9543 GCA_038327555.1 Chitinophagales bacterium | reverse complement strand
TGTCAGCTGGCACACCTCACGCACCATCCTGCCGGGCATTTGCGCATTGCTGTACACGTCTTTTAAATCTTTAAAACGCTCGTCTTGTATAGCCCGCGCCTGAAGTACCCGCTCGCGGATTTGAGTGCTGTCAAGTTTGGCACGTTCGGTATTGGTAAGCTCGTCGTAACTGACTGGCGTAACCTCCACGTGCAGGTCAATACGGTCGAGCAATGGTCCGGAAATTTTTGAAACATAGCGTTTTACGACCCCCGGACCGCATACGCATTCTTTTTCGGGATGGTTGTAATAACCACAGGGACAGGGGTTCGTTGCATAGTTGTCAAATTCAATTAGTGGCCAAAAAGCCCTCTAATCCTGCATATCCACTAGAATTGAGGACCCTTGGCAACCATCTACGCAAGGTTAGGCTTGATCGAAGGATGTCCCAACCCGATGTGGCAGTGATCTTAAAAACATCTGCGGATATGGTAACAAATTGAGAATTGAATCGTAATCAACCGACTGCCAAGTTTGCCAAGGCTATCATTGACTTCTTGGGCTACGTTCCTTTATCACTCGATCATTGCTCCATCAGGAAGCAGTTGTACTATGCCAGGCTCGTTACTGGGAAAACTCAAAAAGAGGTGGCCAAAATGCTCGGCTGTGATGAGTCAAATTTGAGGAGGATTGAATTGTGCCAGAGGAAACCAATGGAGGAAATGCGGAAGAAAATCGAGGAATATGTCTGGGAAGCTTTAGGTATTTTCAACTTGAGGATCTGTAGGTTGAGGTAAAATGTCCAACATTACAACTTCACCACCTTTCTTAAAATACATTTTCCACCCATGGTTAGTGCAACGAAATAGACCCCGTTCTTCCATGCGGATATGTCAATTTCTAAATGGTTGGAAACTTGTTCCTGCTCAAAAACGCCCCTCCCCAAAGCGTCAAACCATTTGACATCAAAAGGCAAGGGGTATAACGTATTGATGTTGATAAGATCGTCTGTTGGGTTTGGATAAATATTAAACCCAGCATCCAAGGAAGGGCTATAGCTTTGAGTATTAACGAAATCACACAAAGGGTTCAAGCACCCATTTTTGTCAACCTTAAACAACCAGCCCATAGTCCTTGATCCAGATGGTGAATATCGGTTGACTTTCCCTGCTGCAATAATACTTCCAGTAGGCAACACCACAAATCCACCTAAATCTCCTGAAGAATAAAACTCACCAAGGACGGTATCACATCTTGACCAAATACTATCACCATCGGCACTAATCTTGTAAAGGCAGGCTCCAGGCCAGCCATAGGTGCTACTATCAGGGTTTGCCCATTTGCCAAGTGCAATCCAATTGCCGCCTTGAGCGGGTTTCAAATCAATGGTGAAATTAGCAATAACCGTCGTTGGACTTAAGTAGTGTGACCAAACTAAATTTAGGTTGCTGTCACGTTTGACAATTTTGGTTCTAGCCCCCCAATTCCATTGGTTAAATATTTTTGTTTCCCAGGTAGTATATATATAGCCTCCATCATTTGTGTGGTGAATTCCTGTGACTGTACTCTCGTCATACATCCCACTCTTGAATTCATTTTTTATATTACCTAAGCTGTCTATGGTAAACAACCAACATTTAGTCCAATCTTGTCCAATGATATACGGTTGCAACCATGGATAGCTTTGTTCTGATGAACCAATTAGAAATGTATTTGAGTCAACCATTTCTATTGATCCAAAGAAGTTGTCATTTAATTGGTTACCATATTTTTTTTCCCAAATGACTTCTCCATGATGATTGATTTTTTGAACAAAGGCTTTGAGTCGGTAATTTCCCAGTTGCTTGGTACCAGCAATTATAAATCCATCAGGCAATTCAAGAATGGATTTATATTGAAAATTCAGTATGTCAGGTTCCGGATATTCTTTCCACAACAACAAATCACCGTTTTTGGATAACTTAGCCATGAAACCCCAGTTTTTATACCATAAGTTGCCCGTTACAGCGATATTGCCATCAGATGTTCTTATTATAGAATAGTTAAGCTCGAAAACATAGTCGTCCCCCAAGGAATCAAAGAGTACTTTTTGATATAAAAGGTTTCCCAATGTGTCAAACTTAGACAACAACAAACCCCACTGTTGTGTATTTTCTGATTTGGCAGTTCCTACTACAAAGAGCGTGTCATCATCTACCATAATGTTATGAAAACCTGCGCCTGGGGCACCCATTTCATATAGCTTGGAGAAGCCCGGTTGAGCCTGTAGGTGGCAAGCAAATATGATTAAAATAAAGAGTATGATTCTCATAATAACGGATTAAGCCAGTGTTAACCTTCTTTTAGAAGCAATTGATTTTTTTGACACCTAAAAACCCCAAAAAGGTCTCACTTGCCTGCTATCTGCTGGCAAGTGAGACTGTGAAGTTGGTTATTTTTGTATGACTAATTTGCCGTAATTGATTACGGCTGAATCAGAGCTTATCTGGTAGAAATATACTCCTACAGGCAATTCCACTTTTTCAATGTGAAGAGATTGAGAGCCCTCTGGAATATCTCTTTGCAAGACTAACCTTCCCGTATTGTTATGGAACGTCAACCGTGCACCGTTTTCGAGTTTCCGATTCCAACTCATTATAATAAAGTCGTTTGCGGGATTAGGAAACATCGTGATATTGAAAAACTCTTTTTCTACCTGTTGAGCAGCATTGTCTTTTGGCGACCGTTCGCCGGACTCCAATGCATACAACGGAGGAAAATGTTCGACGTCATAAAGTTCAAGTATGCTTTTAGCAATACTCGAGGTATGTGGCAAGACGCTAAAAGCTAGGCTTGTTAAGAAGGGAAAATCTGCTTCACTCATGCCGTATAGTGTTTTTTGGTTGATAAGGGCAAAGATGGATATTGTTGCTTGCAAGTCCATCAAATCATTGGCATCTAGCACGTATTTAGTTGGAATATTGTTAAGAACAGTTTCTGCCTCAACAAACTGGCCAGCATCTACATAATCTCTCGCCAAAGCCAAATCGGTTGAATAGGTTTCAAAATTGCCTAACCATCTCCTCAGGGTATCCCTGTGGTAAGTGAGCGTATCATACATGATATGAAGCAACACCATGTGACCTGAGCGGTCCATCTCTTGACGAGCATATCCAGCTTCATTCGCTTTTATGCTGGCTAAAGTAGTGTTTCCTGAATTAACTGCTGCCAAATAATTACTTTTTGCTGTATTAAAAACATTTTTGTAGTTGTAAAATCTTTGCTTTTCAAGACTAACTTCATTAGGATACTTGCACGGAGGGTCACAATAGGCTATCAGGCAAGGATTCGCAGTAACGTCTTCGGGTGTGATGTCTGAGAAATCAATCGGAGTTTCATTCACACCTAATGGGTCAAAGAAGTACTCAAGGTCAATAATCCAACCTCCTTGATTTCCAAAATCACTATCACTTGGAGACCCTGTATATGAAAATTTATTGCCAGAGGCACTAAATGTATTCAAGCCTGTTAAAAGCCCTTGTTTGTTTCTTATGTTATTTGGGCTAAAACCTGGAAGTTCGCTAACCAGGAAATCATACTGGCTAACGTTTATATTAGTGTTACATTCGTAATTTAAACCTATTGGGATTTCAGTTAGAACAGCATTCCTTCCACCTGCAATATTCCCATAAGTTACTCCATTGTACGTATTTCTTCTTATTACATTGTTAAACTCCCAAGTTAACGTAGCAGAAGTACCTATTGTATTTGAAGCATTTCCTCCATTGCTGAAAAACAGGTTTTCCTGTACCGTTAACCCATTAGCAAAGTCTTGCAATGCAACTCCAATCTGATTACCTGTACAATTTGAACTGGGCAAATCACCCATGTAGAAATTGTTATTAACGATAGTAGCTCCATCTACCAAGTTTTGATATATCCCAAAAAAACAATCCTCGAAATCCGCTTGTTTAACAACATATGGTCGATTTTTTGTAGTGCTCTGTGTATGTATTCCAACACCTAAACCTTTGAAGGTCGTCCTGTTATAATTGGTACACGGGAAAAAAATATCCAGACACTGCCCACTTACTGTAAACCCTGAACTATTAGCAAAAATCCCATAACCGAAATCACTAAAACTGGAGCATTCAGTATTCCCGCTACCGTTTTCAAAATGACATCCTGAAAATCGAAAGCCGTTCACAGAGAGAAGATTTGCAAAAACCTTAAATGGAGTAGTGTGTGGATAGTCATTGTCTGTATTAAAATCACATACCGTGAACGAACCTACATAATTTCTTGGTTGTCCTTGTCATCCTGGAGGGAACGGAAAAGGCCATGTGTTTTCATATTTGGCTGTAGTGACACTGATAATGTTATTTTTAAATGTGGTGCCGATGCAACTAATTTGTCCACCGCTACCAGTAAGATCTGGCCCCCATAGTTGAACTCCAATTTCTGCATTTTCAACAATAGAACCAGGACGTCCTACAAATTTGCCTTGAGCAAGTACGCCACCGATAGGAAATTGTGACGCTGCAGTATTCCCCCATACTTCAACTCCTTTCCAAGTCCGACCACAAAAACTCGTCAATATCCCATCTAAATTTAGGATTGCGTTTGGTTTCAAAATGAGTTTTGAACCTTCCGCGAATCTGATAGTAGTTCCTGCTGAAACCGTAAATGTAGCGCCTGATTCAACTGTCAATGTTCCACTTATCAGATATTCACTTGCAGCCCAGGTTGTGGTAGTAATTATTTGATGGTCTGTAAAAGTGAAAGGAATGAGACAATCCTGCAATAATTGTTCAGAAGCTATCTTATTTCTCATCCATTTACCTTGCCCATCTGAAAAGTATTCTTGGCAATCCACATGACTATAACCCATGATGTTTTTTTCATCTGGATTAAAAAGGTCGTTATTTACATCATATTCGATATCATTCCATAAGCATGTGTTAGGATCAACATTAAATTCCATATTAGGATCAGCTGGGGTATCGCAAATTTTATCACCATTAGGTGTAAATATTTCTGTATCACAAATTGGGTCGTTTACAAATTGACCCATTGTCGGGGATGTTTGAAAGTGTGGATGATTAAGTCCTAAACAATGGCCCATTTCGTGAGAGATAACATGCGATCTTACAATGGGAGGATAAGGGGGGCGCCAAAAATTTCCAGCTACATAAAATTCAGCGGATAGGACTCCATTCGCAAAACCCATGCCGGTATTAACTGGGAAGGGGCGATCTGGGAACAAATAAATATCAATACCGTCAGGATGATTATTGATAGAGAATACAGCTGACGTTCCGAAAATTGAATTGAAGTAATTTGTATTCTTAATATAATTAATAGCACAATTTCTAACAAAAAAGATATTGTGGGGATTAAATGCCTCATCTAAATATGCCAATGCTTCATTTACTTGTTCAGGGGTTTGACCACCATTCCCGTCTCCATCCTGAATTACATGTATATAGATTCTAAGGTAAAATGGGCCTTCTTCTTGCATCGGATCTACGGAAGTGTTGTATTCAAGATTTGGGGCTGGTTCAGTTTCGCAAAATGTCTGTTGTTGAGCATTTAAAGTCCAAGGCAGGGTTGCCAAAATTAAGGAAGTTAATAAAGAGAGTAGGTGAAGTTTGGAATCGAAAAATTTTTTCATGACTAAAAACAGTTTTGAAGATGATGAACTTGAGAAGGCAATAAAACTGAGCCTCGCCTTGTGGCACAGCAAATGAGCAGAGTGTAAAAATCATAATTTCGCACAAAACGGTCTCAGTTCAAAACCATCCGTGAGTAGAGTATTAAAAGAATATCTTTCGAAGGACATTACAAGTATTGTCCTTATGAACTCGACATTCAGACACAAGCAAAATATGTAATGCTCGGATCTACAGCAAACAAAAACAGCAGGAGTGGTTGGTAGAAAATTGACCTTTTAACAAATATAGGATTACCAGATAAGGGAAGAGAACTGGCAGCGGTGTTCAGGAAAAGACTCATTTGGAGGAAGTTGTTTGGAAATGGTGAAATGAAAAACGTTGACAAAAATAGTCTTAAAGTCCTAAATCTTTCATCTTTCCGATTGGCTGTTTTTAGTCAAATATTGTATTCGAGTGATAATTTGGTAATTAGCGCGTTACCCCCCCCCCATTACAGAATAAAATTTCGCAAGCCTCTTTGGAAAATGCCATAAAAAAGGACGACCTAAAGCCGCCTTTTTCCATAAGATCTCTGATTTCGCTAATCGTCGGCGTGACTTGAAGTCACACTACATTTGATCATCCTCACCCCGCCCATCCTTCCCGATCCAAACTCCGATAATGAATCGCCTCCGCCAAATCCTCTATCCGAATATCCTTACTACCCGACAAATCCGCCGCCGTCCTGGCCACCTTCAAGATCCGGTCATAAGCCCTGGCCGAGAGTTGCAAACGCTCCATCGCAGTTTTCAATAAGATCAGCCCGGCAGAATCCAGCGCACATACCTCGCGCACCATACGACTGGGCATTTGCGCATTGCTGTATACATCTTTCAGATCCTTAAACCGCTCGGCCTGCACAGCACGCGCCAAAAGCACCCGTTCACGGATGGCTGCGCTGTCCAGTTTGGCCTGTTCGGTATTGGTCAGTTCGTCGTAGCTCACAGGGGTCACCTCCACGTGCAGATCAATACGGTCGAGCAAAGGCCCGGAAATCTTGGACACGTAGCGTTTCACCACACCGGGACCACATACACATTCTTTTTCCGGGTGGTTGTAATAGCCGCAGGGGCAGGGGTTCGTTGCATAGTTGTCAAATTCAGTTGAAAGCCCGGAAGCCCTCAAATCCGGCATATCCTGCGGAATTGAGCACCTTGGGTGATCATTTACGCAAGGTTCGTCTTGATCGTGAGTTGTCACAACCCGATGTGGCAAAGATTCTGAAAGTATCAACTGATATGGTAACTTGTTGGGAACTGAATCGGAACCAACCCACCGCTAAGTTTTCCAGAGCAATTATTGAGTTTCTAGGCTATCTACCTTTCACCCTCGAAGGCTGTTCCCTCGGGGAGCAGTTGTACTACGCTAGACTTATCGCAGGAAAAACTCAAATGCAGGTTGCCGAACTGATCAGCTGTGACGCTTCAAACTTGAGACAAATAGAGTTGAGTAACCGAAGGCCCCAGGAAGCAATGAAGAGCAGATTAGAGGAATATATCAGGGCTGTTTTATCTGATTTTGAAAATCGCATGATGGGCTAGAGCAGTTGTTATCGCATTTTTATTTCTTTGATTTTCAATCCTTCACCGCACCCAGTGCATTCCTATTGTTGTACTTTCCTTCTCTGTTTTGAGTGAGGTGAGCCACTCGACGTACATCTCTTCGGTCATCTGGCGGTAGTCGTGTTTGTAGAGTTGCATACAGAGGCTGTTCATTTCATCCCATTTTGCCTTCCCATCGGAGATAAATGTCACTTCTTTTAGGTAAGCGTAGTAGTTCCTTTTCTGCATAGCTTGAAGTTATTTCAGGCGGCTTTCGGCTTTAAGAAGGATCGCTTGACGTAATCAGGAAAGTGTCTCAGGGCGAGGTCGCAAGAATGGATGCAAGCAGCGAGACAAAAGCCAAAAGCCCAACCTCTATTCAATCTTAAATTCCCCAAATTTTCGATCAACCTCTTTTAAGTCTTTATTCAATTATTGAACGATTTAACGGATCCTTCAGGCGCGATGTGCTGAATGCAAACTGGTTCAACTCACTGCAAGAGGTGCGCCATTGTGCCGAAGACTGGCGCTTGGACTAGAACACAAAAAGACCCCATGAAACCCTGAAAAATAGGAGCCCTACTGCCTTTGCTGCTCAGTTTTTCAGCCAAAATCAAGCAAAGGCTTAACGAGAATTTTCTACTTTACGGCTGTACTAAATTCGGGGAGCCGACAATGTAGTTGAGTTTGTTGGTATTGGGCTCGTAGTGGTAAGTCAGGCTGTCCATGAGGTACTGCGAGGATTTGTGCCCGTGCCGCAGGTATCGCAGGATGTTTCCGTTGGGGTCGTAGGCGATGTCTTCCCGGAAGCGGCTGCGCTCGGCAGAGATATTACTCCAGGCGTAGGTACTACTCAGGGTGTAGTTGATGCGCTCCCGCTGGCTTACAAGGCGGTTGAGCTGGTCGTATTTATAGCTGAAACCTTCCGGCTGTGCGTAACCGGCGATTTCGTTCAACCGCGCAATGGTGTACACCGCATGGCGAAATCAATTCTAACTTGATAATTTCCTTATTTATTCATATTTCTTCCAGGACTTCGTTCTGGCTTCAGCATTACCTTTTTTGTCGTAAAAAATAAATTCAAGAGGTTCATATGTTACCGTATTGAATTTAATCCTAACGATACGATCTTTATTTACCTCTTCCCAAATTTGGGAGGTTTCTGAAGGAATAAATCTATCTTTAGAACTATAAAAGTAAATTAATCTGATTGGCTTCGTAGTTAAATGAACAGTATCTAAATAATTTTCAGTAATTTTAAAGAATTCAATACTGTCAATTAAACAATTCTTTGAATACCCTTCCGTAAGAACATGATGTATAAATCGTCGATTTTCGCCATTATTAGATGCAACATCTACAAAGATGGTCTCAACTTTAACTAAATTACATCTCCTTTTACGATCCTGTAAAAGATGGCAAGAATAAAAAAGCATCAATGTGTGCAGAATTACGAAATATAATGTCTTCATATTATCTTTTGACTTCGATGTTCCATATAAATGGTTGATATCTATCTCTTAGTTCAGGATTTTGCAGTCCCGATACATGTTGGAGCCAATACAATGATGGTAATCCGGGAAGATTACTGGTTGCATCATTCCGCCCTGCACCAAAATGGTCCCATACTCTATATGAAACTACTATATGATCGGCAGAAATTGATTGAATTTGAGCATCAATTTGTTGATTCCCTCCCATTACTGTATGCATATACCATGTATCTTTTATATATGGCCTATCATAATTTTCTAGTCCTTCAAATCCATCCAGTTTACCATGCACTTTGTAATAGTCCATGGCATCAAACTCAAAATCTCGGGCAAAACCAACAAAACCAGCATCTTCGCCTAAAATTCTAGACATCTCCGTATGCAATCTAAAAGAGTATGGCTCACCATTTCCTGAGTCAAATCTTTGAAAAAGAATTCCTGCCTCAATCATTGCCATATCATTTTCAAATGAAGTGCCTCCGCCAAATCCTCAATCCGAATATCCTTGCTTCCCGCCAGATCCGCCGCCGTGCGCGCCACCTTGATAATCCGGTCTTAAGCCCGGGCGCTGAGTTGCAGCCACTCCGCTTGCGCAGCAGCAAAAATGCGGTATCGTTAAATTTACGATTTCCGAATAGATTTAGGATTTTTGATTGGGTTTTCGATTTCCCATTGTTTTGTTGCTGGCAGTCTGAATGCTTTTCACAAAAATCGAGACCAACGAATTATTCTCCTTCGGTAACGGCTACATGCGCTCTGCTTTAAAATACCCTTTGCGCTTGATTATTTTCAGACATACAAACGTCTCCCGCAGCTCTTTAAGGCAAATTTTCATCT
>JBBQLD010000159.1:0-9552 GCA_038327555.1 Chitinophagales bacterium | reverse complement strand
GGGATTTGGTTATTTGGAGATTCGAATGCGAGGATCTTTATCATTGGGAGTGTTCAGAAATCTGTGTCAACTGCCGATTACGCCCCCTGCCTCTAAAGGGGGCGCAATCGGCAGTTGACACAGATTTCTGAACACACCCTGATCATTTATCGGAGTTAAATATCAACCCTCATAAACCTATATGAACCTTAATCAACATTCCTAATGACAAATCGCCCGATCGCCATTTTAGCAGCCATCATATTAAGCATACTCATGTTGCTGTATGTTCTGGAGTTTTCAGTATTCTCTAGAATGCTGGAAGTGAAAGGTTTGGTTTTGATTTCCATGCTTGTGGGTGCTGTATTGGCGGCGGTGGGTGTGTGGCTAAACAGAGCTCGATTCATGCCTTGGGGAGCGTATTTCCCTAGCGCCGTTTTTATCTTGATTTTCGCTATGTTGTTCGCTCCGCTGTTTGGGAGTTTACTCAATCGTGGATTTGGAAAAGATGAAACGGCGTCCTTCGAATTTGTATCAGAAACGGCCTATTTCGCTTCTGGCTATGGCATCTTAAAAGGAGAAAAATTGAGCCCGACCGGCTGGCGACTCCAGGTGCGTGAAGGTTCCGTTGAACGAAGGATTAAATACAAAAGCCAGGCTTATTTTCCGCTTACCAAACCTGGTGAAATGATCTATTTGCCGATTCGAAGCGGGATTTTTGGAGCCAGAATTGTAAAACTTAGATAACAGGATCTGATGAATGCGGGAAGAATTACTTGCTACTTTTGCTCCACCTTTTAAATCAACCTAAACTGACCTTTTTCACCATCATCTCCATCGAATGCGATTTTACTCCGCTCTTCTTGCAACCTGGTTAGCTTTCCAACTTTCCGCTCAAAACTCCGCTGTTTTTTTCCCGGAAGAACTTGTTGTCACGGCTAATTCGCTCAATCTTCGGGCCGAACCTGACGCTAATTCCCAAAAAATTGCCAGCCTGCCCCAAGGTACTTTGCTCCAATTTATTGAATCCTGGAACAACGGCCAATACACCCAGGCCGACTCTACCGACGAAAACTCTCCCTACGGACAATGGCTTAAAGTGCGCAGCAAAAACAATATAGGCTGGGTCTTTGATCTCTATGTGAGCGGCACCATCGAACTCTTTTACGAAAACGCTCCCCAGTTCGATATGCAGGGCATTTCCCCATTATTCTGGTATGGCGTATATGCCAGAGATTCTTTTTCAGACGAACTTCGAAAAGTGCAGGTGCGCTTGGCTGAAGAACCAAACGAATTTTACGGCGGAACAATCAAGATTTTGAAAACCAATCAAAGAGATCCCAGCAAATTCCTCATCGCCAGTCACGCGGCTTTGACGACAGGCTATTGCGGGCCACTCGGGGTATTTGATCCAAACCAGATGTTTTTCTCCAAATCCCTTGGCCCTGGCAGCCAACTTTCGATTTATCCTGGCAACGACCTAATCGATACAATTATCAAACCTTCTTATGGGCTGGCAGCCACCGGGTGTGCAAGTTTAGAAAACAACTTTGTGCGCATCACAGATTACAAATTGACCTTGCTGGACTACGCCACCGAACCAATTACAACTCAAGATCTCACGAACTGGGTGCGCACCGAAATTCCGGAAGTGAATCCTACCGTAGATCTGCTCTGGTTTGGCGATCTTGACCGCGATAATAAACCTGATGCGATTATTCAAGACTGTCCTTTTGAAATCGGGTGTCGGGCATCGCTATTTTTATCTTCAAAAGCGAAGTCAGGGGAGTATTTGAGGAAGGCCTGTGAATTCTTTTGGCCGGGCGATTGAAGTATGAAGTATGAAGTATGAGGTATGAAGTATGAGGTATGAAAGTCAAAATGAAGATCTTGGGGTGTTCATAGAATTAAATGGGCAATTGACAATATCACCACAATTAATGTTGAAACTTTGGCAGCCATATTCTTTTTTTTAGTTAGGATTGTGCTGCGTATTAGCTTCATAAGCTCCTCTGAATCATGATATAACGAATAAAATTCACTTTCACTCAAGTACTTAGATGCATAAAGTAACTCAAGCCAATACTGCGTTTCACTTGTTTCTTTTTGAGCTATGCTCAATTTGTGTACAAAATCGAGACCACTTTCCGCGTTGAAGGCTTCCCGGACCATAGAACCCGGGTTTGTACCAGACCTGAGAATTTGTTTGCTTAAGGTAAACTCTTTTTTCTCGTCAATCAGGTATTTGTATAACCGAACGATGCGAACTGCGAATTGAAACGTTTTGTCCCGAAGCACGTGCGGCTTTCGAGAAATGTGAAGATAGATGTTTTCCATTTTTTGAACACTTGAAGTTGTGTGATGATAAGTTCCTTACGGTATATTAGATATTAAAGTTACAACTTTTCATCCACACATCATACATCATACTTCATACATCATACTTCATACATCATACTTCATACATCATACTTCATACTTCATACTTCATAGTTCATAGTCCATAGTCCATAGTTGAAAAAAAATGAAATTCGATTCGTTAACCGTAAAAGAACACCCGGAAAATCGCACCACGGCCCCGCACGTGCTGCCTATCTATGCCACCTCTTCATTTGATTTTGAGGACATTAACCAGGGTATAGAGATTTTCAAAAACATCGAAAGCGGCCATGCATATAGTCGCTACGCCAACCCAACGGTGGACACCGTGGCGGCTAAAATTGCTGCCTTGGAAGCTTATGGACTTGATATTGAAGCCTCGGCAGTGATGACGTCTAGTGGAATGTCAGCTATTGCCACACTTTTGCTCGGCACACTTCGAAGCGGAGATAAAGTACTGAGTCAGGGTAATTTGTATGGTGGCACAACTGAGCTTTTGAAAAGTATTTTTGGTCAATTTGGGATTGAAACGGTGTTTGTTGATTTGCGAAATTTGGAACTCGTGGAAAGATCTTTTCGGGAAGATAAGGCCATTAAAATGCTCTACTGCGAAACGCCCGCCAACCCCACTTTGGCCTGTGTAGACATTGCCGCTTTGTCTAATTTGGCCCATCAACATGGGGCATTATGTGCCATTGACAACACCTTTGCGACGCCTGTTTTGCAACAACCTTTTGCACTGGGCGTGGATTATGTGATCCATTCTACGACTAAATATTTGAACGGGCATGGTAATTCCATCGCTGGAGTAGTAGTTGGCCGCGACCCCGAATCCATGCGCAAAGGCGTATGGAAAGCCATGAAACTGGTCGGTACCAACTGCTCGCCTTTTGAAGCCTGGCTGACCAACAATGGCATGAAAACACTTTCCTTGCGTATGGAACGCCATTGCGCCAATGCTATGGCCCTGGCCAAATATTTGGAATCAAACCCAGCAGTAGAGCGCGTGAATTATCCCGGCTTGGCCTCGCACCCTGACCACGCGCTGGCGAGCCGTCAAATGAAGGGATTTGGGGGCATGTTGAGTTTTGAGTTGCGTGGTGGGCTCGACGCGGGCATCGCCTGCATGAACCGTATTCGCTTTTGTTCGCTGGCCCCAACCTTGGGCGATGTTGATACACTTATCTTGCACCCAGCCTCATCTTCGCACTTGGCAGTACCGAAGGAAATTCGGGTGCAAAATGGAATCACCGACGGATTAATACGGGTATCTGTTGGAATCGAAAATGTAGCCGATATTGTAGCCGATTTGGAGCAAGCTATCGGCTGAATAAGCTACGGAGATTTAGAACCTGTCACAGATTATCCCTCCAGCTTTAGCGTGTTCAAATTAACTAATCCCCAAATCAACATAAATTAATGTTTATGAAGCATCCACTCCTTTTTTTACTTGCAGTCGCAATGATCGTTGCCTGCAAACCTCAAGAAAATGCCTCGGCTCAGCAGTCATCCGCCGGGGCTATTACGCCAAATAGTATCGGGAATCTTATTCAATTGGAAACAGGCGGCTGCCGAGGGTTTTGCCCGATGTACAAGTTGACTTTTCGTAAAGACGGTAACCTTGAATATTTGGGTATTCGAAATGTGGTGATCAAAGGAGCAAAAACAATCCGATTAAGTTCGGAGGAATACTCAGAATTACTCAAGGAAGTCAATCGAGTAGATCTCTGGCAATACCCAGCTCAAATCCCGAGCACTGTGATAGATGCACCTGTGCATACTTACACCATTTTTGAGGGCTCCAAATCACATGTGGTCAAAGGAACAGCTGGCATTCCAAAGCCTATTCTGGAGCTTGAATCCCGTATGCAAAACATTGCAGAAGCGCATGGCTTGCCAGTGCGAAAAGGCGAAGACCCTAACAATCCCACTTTGGCAGGTCAGGTGATTGTCAAATTCAAAATGGACGTAAATGCAAAGGAGTTTTGCAATCAATTCTCGGATCTAAAAGTTCGCCCGATACGCCACCAGTCAGAAGACAATACCTGGATTATTGGTTTCGACCCTTCAGAATTGAACCAAGATCAATTCATAAATCTGCTGAAAGACATGGACGGTGTGCTTAATGTGGAGCCTAACAGGCAGGTAAAAGGACATTAGGTCATTGGTCGTCATTGATCGTCATTGATCGTCATTGGTGGTCATTGGTCGTCATTGATCGTCATTGGTCGTCATTGGTCATTTTCCTGGCAAGGCATGATATGTAGTAAACTGATACCCTAAGGCAGCTATTTACCACAATGGCTACCTGCTCGTAGGAAACCATCCACACAAGAACACAAAAGACAGTAAAGTACCTTCTATTCCCATGTCTGATCTCCTCCTTAAATTCTTCAAATTCGGCATCGTTGGTGTGTCGGGCGTAATCGTGGATTTTGGCGTGACCTGGCTTTTAAAAGAGCAGTTACGACTGAATAAATACATCGCCAATAGCTTGGGTTTTGCCTGTGCCGTGGTTAGCAATTATTTCCTCAACAGAATCTGGACTTTCCACAGTGCCGATCCGCATGTGGGGGTTCAGTTTGCCAAATTTTCGATCGTAGCACTTATTGGCCTAGGCATGAACAACGGCATTATTTTCTACCTCACCGAACGCCGCGGACTGAAATTTTATCCGGCTAAACTGGTGGCCACGGGTGTTGTGATGCTTTGGAATTTTGGAGCCAATTACTTATTTACGTTTAAATAGTGTGCGCATTCATCCTAGGATTAGCGCCTTACATTTCCAACACTAGTGCTTCGTAAGGTCGTAAGCGCACGCCATCACCCAAACCATCGGGCTGTCCGGCGCCATAATTATTCACCAGCAATTTGGCTTTAGAAATATCCATTCCGACGTTCGCCGTTGCAGGTTTATCCCTGAAATTTAGGAGAATCAGCAATTTCTTCCCGTTCAACTCGCGGGTATAGGCATATACGTCGGGGTTATCCTTGTCGAGTAACGTGTATTTACCATAAATAAGCACAGGCTCTCCTTTGCGCAGTTTGACGAGGTTTCGGAAATAGTTGAGCACCGAACCGGGGTCACTTTCTTGTGCTGCAGCATTTATAGTTACATAATTAGGGTTGACATTTAGCCAGGGTGTGCCGCTCGTGAATCCTGCCTGAGCGGTAGCATCCCACTGAAACGGAGTTCGACCGTTGTCTCGCGCGCCCCCATTCTTTTGGCTTTCAATAAACGCGCTTAAGTCGCCGCCTTCCTGCTGAATCTTCTTGTAAACGTTGAGCGTTTCAATGTCTCGATAATCCTCGATGCGATCGAATTTGATATTATTCATACCTAGCTCGTCGCCATAATAGTAATAGGGCGTTGCGCGCATGGTCATCAAAAATGTGGTAAGCATCTTGGAGGATAGTTCTCGCCATGCTGGGCTATCGTTTCCCCAACGGGTCACCATACGTGGCTGATCATGGTTTCCAAGATAAATTGTCCCCCAGCCTTTTTCAGCAAAAGCAGCATCCCAGCGACTATAAATTTCCTTGAACCCGACCAGTTTGTACCCATCTGGCTCTGGTGTTTTGAATTTGCCTGGCACATAACCATAGTTCACACCTTCAAAATGATAGGCCATATTTAGCTCCTTTCGGTCTGGATCAACATAGTTAAGTATATCGTCGGTCGTTGTACCGATGCCTTCTGCAACGGTCATGATGTCATATTTGCTCAGCACCTCTTGGTTCATAGCTTGAAGATATTCGTGCAGGTGCGGACCATTGGCATAGTATTTTACCATGTCGCCTTTGTACTCGGCAGGAAGCGGGGGATAAGTCGTGTCCTTGGAAATAAACGGGATCACGTCCATACGGAAGCCATCCACGCCTTTATCGAACCAGAAGCGCATCATGCTGAAAATCTCCGCGCGTACTTTTGGGTTTTCCCAATTCAAGTCCGGCTGCTTGTCGGAAAAATAATGGAGGTAGTATGCGTCCGTTTTTTTGTCATACTCCCAACCATCACTGTTAATATCAAAAAAACTAAACCGGGGGTTGGGTTTTCCTTTCTCTGCAGGCCACCAGTGGAAATAATCGCGGTATGGGTTATCTCGACTGCTGCGGGATTGTTTGAACCACTCGTGCTCGTCGCTGCAATGGTTCACCACCAGATCCATCACCACTTTCAGACCCCGTTCATGGATGCCTTTCAACAGCGCATCAAAGTCTTCCATGGTACCAAATTCTTTCATGATGCTCTGGTAGTCCGAAATATCGTAACCATTGTCATCGTTCGGCGAGCCAAAGATCGGGTTGAGCCAGATGACATCTACACCGAGGCTTTTGATGTAATCAAGTTTGGAGGTGATGCCATTTAAATCTCCAACTCCATCACCGTTGGAGTCTTTGAAACTTCGAGGATAGACCTGGTACACGACCGCTTCTTTCCACCATTTCCGGTCCGGAATGTTGGAGGATGGAGCGCTGGTGTTTTTGGGCGTGTCGTTTTTGCAGGAATTTAGAAAGAGCACAGCCAACAAAATGGATAGCAGTTGAAGGGGCTTTGAAAGCAGCGTTGTATGGAACATAGCACGAAGTTTAGAGTGCGAACATAGGCTTATTGAAGGAGATTTGTATACGTACACCTGAGAGGATTAAGTATGACTGTGACCACCGGAACCTTGAGTGCTCACAACACCAGCAACCCATACTCCCCCAAAACCCGCATCGACTTACTGTACCAAAACAGTTCAAAATCATCCAATCCAGCTGCTTCATAAGCTGCTTTTACTTCCTGAAAAGTGAGCACCTCAGCAGAAGAAACCGCCAGCTTTTTCAGCATTGATACGAGCCATTCGCCCTGGGCTCGATCCAAATTGATCCGAAATGTTTCTTTTTTATCCTGAAAAGTCAGGGTTAACATCTCCCATTGCCGCCCTTTTTTGTTTTTAAAAAACGTGGTCAGTATGGGTGAAATACCTAGCCAAACCAATTTTGCAGTGGGTTTTATGGAGATTAGCTGTTCCTCCTCCAGGGCATTGGCAATATAATTTTTGGAGATGCTGGTGCGCGGCACTTTTTGTTCAAACCAATCCTGCAAAGGCAAATCCAAACCGATCCCGTGCATGAAATTGAGCAGCGATTTTTTGAGCCCATAGCTGAACGCATCGTGATCCGTGCCGCTTGGGTCGATAAATACCAGATCATTGTTGGCAAAACTGCCCACGTGATCGGTTTCTCTTTTCACCCCAAATTGTTCTGGATACAGCCCTACAGGACTGTGCGCTGTCATCGCAAATTGATGCCAAAAGCCCGATTGAAGTATCCCGGCTTCAAACATTTGCCGCACCATTTCCAAGGAATCGATGGTCTCTTGAGCCGTTTGAGTCGGAAAACCATACATCAGATAGGCATGTACCATGATTCCGGCTTCGGTAAAATTGCGGGTCACACTTGCCACCTGCGAAACGGTAACCCCTTTCTGAATCAGTTCGAGCAGACGATCTGAGGCCACCTCCAGTCCACCAGAAATAGCCACACAACCAGAAGCCTGAAGCAATACACACAAATCGCGGCTAAAACTTTTTTCAAAACGAATATTTGTCCACCAGGAAACCACCAGTTTGCGCCGGATGATTTCTAAGGCCAAAGCCCGCATCAAGGCTGGTGGAGCGGCTTCATCAACAAAATGAAATCCATGCTCCCCAGTTTGAGCGATCATTTGCTCCATGCGGTCGCAGAGCAAAGACGCCGTCAGGGGTTCGTAGACTTTGATATAATCGAGGGAAATATCACAAAACGTACATTTCCCCCAATAACATCCGTGAGCCATGGTGAGTTTGTTCCAACGCCCATCGCTCCACATCCGGTGCATGGGGTTCACGATTTCAAGCACTGAAATATATTGATCTAGCCATAAGTCACTGTAATCGGGCGTTCCAGTGTCGGCCTGCTTGTAGTCTTTGCTCAAACTTGAGTTGAAGTATTCCACCTTTCCATGGATCAGTGCAAAAGTCCGTTTCAACAATTCCAAGGGTCGCTTGCCCGCAACATACTCGATCAAGTGTTCCACTGGCGCTTCACCATCATCCAGGGTGACAAAATCAAAAAATTCGAATACCCTGGGATCAGAAAGGGAGCGTAGTTCGGTATTGGCAAAACCGCCGCCCATGGCCAATTTCACCCCAGGGGAATGCTTTTTTACCCATTGTGCGCATCGAAAAGCAGCGTATAAATTGCCGGGAAATGGCACAGAAATCAACATCAAATCAGGCCGTATTTCCGCCATGCGCTGCGCAAGGATACCTACCAATAACTGATCTATGTAAGTATACTCGGTTTGGAGTGCTTCGTACAATTCGTCAAATTGATTCGCAGAGCGGCCAAGTCGTTCGGCGTATCGGCTAAAACCAAAATGAGGGTCTACACACTCCTTGATCAAATCCGAGAGGTCTTCAAGGTAGAGCGTGGCCAGATGTTTGGCTTTGTCCTGCGTGCCCATGGAGCCGAATGCCCAATCCAGGTCGTCCAATTGTGCAAAACGAGCAGCCTCAGGCAAAAAGCCATCCTGACAAATCAGATGAGATACGGTTGGGTTTTTGCCTTGTAAGAACAGGATTACCGGATCTATTCGTTGGATATAGTAGTCTTGTAGCGCGATGATCCGTTGCGCATTTTCTGAAAAAGCACTGCTATCCAAAGCTCCAAGGTGCTCAAACAAATGGGTAAGCCCGGATTTGGAGAACAATGCTAAAATGACCTCGATACCCAGATCCGCCTGCTGTGAAGGGATCTGACGGGTATTTAAAAACCCCTTCAAATAGGCTGTAGCTGGGTACGGCGTATTTAGCTGGGTAAAAGGCGGGGTGATTAGGAAGACGGTTGGCTGCAAAGTGGGTGATTTTGAGCATCAAAGTACGGGCCTTCTTGGAAATTAGGGGCGACTAACTCCAAGCAGCCCGGCAGCTATGGCATCTTCACTCCAGATTCTCCAGCAATAGGCCCCCTGTGGGAGATTCCCTATCGGTAATTCCCATTGATATGTACCCGGAATTTGCTTCATCAAGCTGCTGGTTTGCAGCACTTGACCAGACATCGAACATAACTCCAACCGAACATCTGAACCGGTCTCCAGTGTGTATTCCACCTTCTGGACTTCTTTTGTGCGGTGACTGGGTTGTTGCTGTCCAAAGTTAGTGCTTA
>JBBQLD010000158.1:0-9572 GCA_038327555.1 Chitinophagales bacterium | reverse complement strand
TAGTGAACCTTTGAAAAAAATAGCTTTTGACGCGGCGGGCAACCTCTGGGGGGCACACCCAAACAAGGGCCTTTTTCGCCTTCGATTAAGCGAGGATCTGTTGCAAGTGCAGGAATTCAAAACCTTCACCCGAGATGATGGCTTGCCGACAGACTTCCAATTGAGTTTGAGCATTTTGCCCGATAGCCAAGTGGTGGTCAACGCTTTACCTGCCGCAGTACGGCTGCGGAATGATTCAGGATTAACGCGATTCGAGCCATTGTCCGCCCGGAAATGGTTGCCAGGTCGGGATGGTGCTCGCTTTGCAATAGACAGCAGTGGCCTTTGGCTCTATGCTGCAGATGGGCATTCGCAAAAAATTCCACTTGCGCTCGTACCGACTTTTGAGCACGTAGAAATACTGCCAAACGGCGAATATTTGTTCTGCCTGGAAAATGGTTTTGCCCTGCTCAACAAGGATTCGGCGGCAGCTCAAACGAGTCAAAAAAACTTGCCCCCAACGGTGGTCAGAATGATAAAAACAAATGATAATCATTCGTTTTTACCCGCTGCTGGATTATCGTTTGCCTATAGTTACAATAGTTTGGAGTTTCAATTTGCGCAACCTTTTTTTGAGCACCCGGTAAGATTTTCATGGTTTTTGGAAGGCTTTTCCAAGGTCTGGTCGCCTTGGGCTTTTATCTCGGAAAAGGAATTTACGAATCTACCCGGTGGTCATTATACGTTTCGCGTTCGAAGTGAGGCTGGAGGAGCAGCGGCGGTTGTTCAGTTTAGTGTTGCGCCGCCCTGGTATCGCTCTGGATGGGCCATTGGGTTTTATACGTTTGTTTTTCTGAGCTTACTTTGGTTGCTGGAAGCCTTCAACCGCCGTCGTTTAGCGCAACAACTTCTACGCCTGGAAACGGAAAAAGAACGGGAAATTCTGGTGTTAGAGGTAGAAAACAAAAACCGCGAATTATCGAACGCAGCCTTCAACCTGATCCGAAAAAACGAAGCGCTCCAAAGTTTGAAAGACAATTTATTGGACTCCAAAAATGAACCAAGAGCACTCTCCAAAATCGTTCGGGAAATTGATGCTCATCTGGAAGGAGATCATGACTGGGAAATGTTTGAAGAATCCTTCAACCGGGTTCACGATGATTTTTTCAAACGTCTCATGATCACTTTCCCTGGTCTTACCCCTGGAGATCTTCGCCTGGCGGCCTATTTGAAAATGAATTTGTCGTCCAAAGAAATCGCCCCACTGCTCAATATCTCCATTCGGGGTATTGAAAACAAGCGGTATCGACTACGCAAAAAGCTTGGCTTGCCTGAAGAGGCGAACCTGACTGAATTTATTATGGCTTTTTGAAATCGTTTCGACCAGATCATTTCGAGGGAGCTGATGTAAGGAAATTTCGGAGTGTTGTCGGTGATAGAGTAAGTCATTTTGGTGCTGGCAAACGGCATGTTAAGTGTCTTCGAAGCATGCGCATCTCCAAAGCAATACCTGAATTAGTGCCAGAGTTTGAAATCTGGCAGGTATAAATGGGTGCTTTTTGGGCTTTTTTTGCCAGATTTGTACATGGCGTAGTAGTGGTGAGGTGTGTTTTTCTTTGAAAAGGTTGGTATTGTCATAATTTTATGCTGTCTAAAAAGAGGCTGTCCCAATTATTTCCTGAAATTGACAAAGGAATATCTGATTGCACAAACAACACTATGTCCCAAACCCGTTATCTCCTGCTCCTCCTTATTTGCGCAAACGCGAATGCATTTGCCCAAGCACCTTCCATTCCGGTGGGCCTAAATGCAATGGGGTTTGAGCAGCATATCGAACTAAGCTGGCAAGCCAATGTAGCTCCAAACGTGACGGGGTACAAAATATACCGCTCTGCCAATGGAGGCAACTCTTTTGCTTTTTTGAAACAAGTCGGCAAAGAAACTATTGCAACCGACTGGACGGGTGATGAAGGGCAGAATCTGAGCCGCCACTACCAAATTACAGCTTTAGTGGGTAGTGCGGAAAGTGTGGCAACTCCGGCCGTTACTGGCTCGACCCAGCCGATGAACGACGATGCGTTGCTGGAAATGACCCAGCGCGCTACCTTCCGTTATTTCTGGGATTATGGCCACCCTGCTAGCGGTATGGCCCGGGAGCGCAACAATGGCGACCCGAATCTCGTAACCACAGGAGGCTCGGGCTTTGGCATCATGGCAATTATTGTAGGTGCCGAACGGGGCTGGGTAACTCGAGCCGCAGCCGTGGATCGAATGATTCAAATTGCTTCCTTTTTGCAATTCGCAGACAAGTTTCATGGCGCTTTCCCGCACTGGATGAATGGCACCAATGGCAATGTGATCCCGTTCGGTCAAATGGACAATGGCGGCGATTTGGTAGAAACAGCATTTTTGATGCAGGGACTGCTTGCAGCGCGGGAATATTTTGACCAAAATACGCCCCTCGAAACAGCACTGCGGGAGGTAATCACTGGTCTTTGGGAAGATGTAGAATGGGACTGGTATCGAAAAAACAACAGCGGAGTGCTCTATTGGCACTGGTCGCCGAACTATGGATGGCAGATGAATTTTGCTTTGCGTGGATTCTACGAAGCACAAATCGTGTACATCCTGGCAGCGGCTTCGCCCACGCATCCGGTACCTGGAAGTCTGTATCAAACCGGTTGGACTTCCTCGAATTATGCCAATAACAGTATTCATTTTGGCAAAAAAATCTATTGTGGACCATTTGGTGGAGGGCCAATGTTTTTTGCCCATTACTCCTATTTGGGCTTCGATCCACGCGGCAGAAAAGATGCTTTTTGCAACTACTTTGTGCGCAACCGCAATCATGCGCTCATCCAGCAGGCGTATGCTGTAGCCAATCCTGAAAACCATTTGGGATATTCCGCTGATTGTTGGGGCCTCACTTCCTGTGATGGCCCGAACGGATATGCGGCACACGATATTTTCCCTTCCAATGATGAAGGAACCATAGCACCTACTGCGGCCCTTTCCAGCATGCCTTATGCGCCGCAGGAATGCCTCGCTGCACTCCGCTATTTTTATCGAGTACAGGGAGCGCGTTTGTGGGGATCGTATGGCTTTTATGATGCCTTCAACCTCAACCAAAACTGGTTTGCAAGCTCCTACCTCGCTATTGACCAAGGCCCGATTGTAGCGATGATCGAGAATCAACGCACAGGGCTGCTTTGGGAGCTTTTTATGCAGAATCCGGAGATCGCGCCTGCCCTGCAAGCCATTGGTTTTCAGGCTGACAGCTCACCTGCGGAAGAAGCATTTTTAACAGAAAACGGTTTTGATGCGCTACTTTTTCCTACGCTCATACCTTCGGATGGGGGAGTGCTGAACCTCGAGTTTTCCAGCTTAAAAAAACAAAAAATGACGGCGCAGATTTTTGACGGGCAAGGCCGAGTGGTTCAGATTTTGTTCAAAGACCGGGAGATGATGGCGGGCGTTTTTCAGGAAAAATTTCAGGTTCAAAACCTGCCGAGAGGTGTGTTTTATGTGGAGATCAAAAATGAAATGGGTGGGAGCTGGGTACGAAAATTGGTGGCGGAATAAACGCCCTTCCTTCGCACCCATAATCATAATTTGGAACGTAAAAATGACGATTAATGACTCCCAATGACGAATGACCCCAATGACAAATGACCCCAATGACGAATGACCCCAATGACGAATAACCCCAATGACGAATGACCCCCAATGACGAATCACTCAAATGACCTCACATTTTGTAACTAATTTATTTTCACACATAACCATTCTAAAAAGAAGTGCGTATGAAAAATTTCTTTATCACAGCCTTGATTTTCATGTTCGGCAGCTTGGGCGTAACGGCACAAGTATGCTACGCTGACTTTGAAAGCCCGGGCCTCAACTTCCTCGGACTGGATGGAGTGTTGACTTCGCCGTTTGCCAACCCAACGCCAAACGCCGTAAACTCCAGCGCGAACTGCGCCAAGTACGTAAAATCGAATTTGCACGCCTACAGCCTAATTCTGGCAGATAACGGTGCACCGTTCAATCTTTCGGTGAACAATCAGTTTAAAATTGACATCCTCGCCACCGTACCGACCCAGTTTATTTTTAAACTGGAAGGCTCAGGTGGAGGGTTTGAGAAGACCGTAGACATAGCAGTAGCGGGTGAATGGGTAACCTACACGATTGATTTCAGTGCCCAGGCTTTCAACACAGGTTTGAGCAAAGTGGTTATGTTCTTTGACCCAGGCGTTGAGACAAGCAGCGACACTTATTACTTTGACAATGTGTGCGCCGGGAGCGGAAAGATTTGTTATTCTGATTTTGAAGGCCCGGGCCTCACGTTTCTTGGCCTGGATGGGGTGATGACTGCCCCGGCACCGAATCCTACACCCAACGCCGTCAACAACAGTGCAAACGTTGCGCAGTATGTGAAATCGGATATGCAGGCCTATAGCCTGATTTTGGCAGACAATGGCGCATCATTCGACCTGTCGGTAAACAACCAGTTCCAAATTGATGTGCTGGCTGCTGTACCAACGCAGTTCATTTTCAAACTTGAAGGAACTGGTGGTGGATTTGAGATCACAAAAAACATCGCTGTTACGGGTGCCTGGCAGACTTACACCTTTGATTTCAGTGCTCAAGCGGCCAACACCGGGCTGAGCAAAATCATCATGTTTTTCGACCCGGGCGTAGAAACCAGTGGTGACACCTATTACTTTGACAATGTGTGCGCTGTGCCAAATCCATGTCCCAATGACACCCCAGACCCAGATATCATTGACGACTTCGAGTGCAATCGCAATGCAACGTATACGGGCGATTGGAGCTTTTTTTCGGTAGTGCCTAACCCGGCACCTACAGTTGACAACAGCTCTTCCCAGGTGGGCAGATTCGATGACCCTAGCGGTCCGGGTACGGAATTCTCCAACATCCAGATTGACTATGAAAATCCGATCGACCTGTCTGTCCGCAACCAGTTTTCTTGCCAGGTTTGGGCCCCAAAAGCAGGTAACCTGCTCATCAAGCTCGAAGGTGGCCCCAATCCAGCCTTGGAAGTAGGTACTCAAATAACAGAACTCAACAAATGGGTAACCTATACTGTGGACTTCAGCAGCCAGGTCGGCAAAGGCCATAAGAAGTTTGTCATTTTCTTCAACGCTGGCGTAAATGGCGAACCCGGCGATGTGTACCACATTGACAATATTAAACTTACTGCAGCACCTTCTGTGCCGCCACTTGAAGATTTTCAGGATGGTATTCATCTGGAATGGCAGGGACTGGAACAAAATGACCCGATTCACGGCACATTCCAAGGCCCGGTGAATAACCCTAGCCCAAATGGCGTAAACAACTCTACAAAAGTGGGTTGCTACACGAAGGGCTCATCTGCTTTTTCCACTTTGCAGGGCATTTCGCTAAGCAACTTTGACCTGTCGGTTTATGGGCAGTTCAACTTGGACGTCCTCAGCCCGCTAGGCGGTGGTACGGTAACGTTTATTCTGAATTCACCTACGGAAGGCAACAAGGAAGCCGAGGCAACCATCACTACCCCTGGTGAGTGGGAGACCCTCAGTTTCGACATGTCTGCGTTTAGCGGAATTACAAATTTTGGTGAAGTTCGCATCATTTTCAAAGCAGGCACATCCAATGCGGGCCAAATCTGGTATTTTGATAATCTTCGTCAGACGGAGGTCACTATTGATCCTTGCGACGGTGTGCTGGCCATGCCTAACATCATTGATGACTACGAATGCCAGCGCAACTACACGCAGATTTTCTACGGCGCCAGCGACATAAAAGTGGTCAATAACCCACACCTGGCACCTGAAAACGGATCTTTGAAAGTAGGCGAATACACCGATCCAAGTGGTGCAGGCACTGAATTTGCAGGCATGGGAATCGAGTTCCCAGCTCCACCTGATTTAAGTCTTTACAACCATCTTTCTATGCAAGTTTGGGCACCGTCTAACAATGTGCCATTTATGTTCAAACTGGAAGGCAACGGCCCAGGTGTAGAGATTTTTGACACCCTGCCAGAAGGCAACAAGTGGTACAAATTTGATATTGACTTCAGCGGAGCAGTAGGCACGCTGCACACTAAGTTGATTGTATTTGCAAACGTGTTGAGCGCAACTGGCGGCGGAACGTATTACTTTGACAACATAAAATGGTCACGTGCCGGCTACAATGGCTGTGTTGTAGACAATGAGACAGCACTGACCACCTTCGATTTCATATACTTCGCCAACGGCGCACTTGAAAATACTTTTGCAGAGGTGATCGACAACCCAAATCCTTCCGGGATCAATACCAGCAGCAAAGTGGGCAAATTTGTGAAAGTAGGCGATGCATTGCCGTTTGCCGGGATGTATACCAGCCCGGATTTAGAGGCGGCAATTGATTGGAATGGCGTGAAAACAGTGAAGGCTAAAGTCCACATGGATCACATTGGCAACTTTGCGGTGAAAGTGGAAGGCTCCGCTACTGGAGCGCCCGGATTCGAAATCCCTGTGGCAAACACTTTGATCAACCAATGGGAAGAGCTTACTTTCGATTTCGCTGTGGTGCCAGACAATGGCGAATACCGCCGTTTGACCTTGTTCTTCGACTTGGGCATTGATGCTACGGGTACTGACGTGACTTCTTATTACGACGATATCGTGATTGGTGCTGGCAAGTGCGGTTCCGTAAGCACATTTAGCCCGGCTGAAGTTGTAGCCATGCGTGTATCCCCCAATCCAACCACAGATTTTCTATTGGTGGAAAACATGGACGGCGTTGCTCGCCTTGAAGTGTTCGACTTGTTTGGCCGCCGTGTAGCGGTTGCCAACACCTCTGGAGATACCTACACAGATCTCAACGTTTCGCAATTCCCTGCCGGAATGTATTTGTTAAACGGTTTTGACCGCACAGGTGCATTGGTAGGCAAAGCGAAATTTGTTAAACAGTGAGTTTAGTCTGACTTGCCACGCTTTGGCGGGGTAATCTGTACCAAATTAAAACGCTCCGACGGGCGCGTATTCAGGCGGCGATAATTGTATTGCCGCCTGAATTTGGACAGTCGGTGGTATGGCCTTCAGGCCAATGTCAATCTCCTAGCAAACGTTTAGAGTACTTTTTGCCTGAAGGCCATTCTACCCATTAGCGCCAAGCCCCTCACCTCATTTTTTGTCGAACCATTTTTATGAAAAAATTCCCCCTAATTTTTTTGCTGGTGCTGTTGGCCTGTCGAACAGCTCCAGCACAGATGCCGACGGCGTCAGTCGGTGGGGAGAAACCGCCATTTAGCCTGGATGAGGTGCAAAAACGACATTTTTTGTTCTTTTGGGAATTGGCGCACCAAACTAATTTTCAAATTCCAGACCGCTATCCAACGGATAATTTTTCAAGTATTGCTGCCACAGGCTTTGGGCTTTCAGCCTACCTGGTGGGGGTAGAACGCGGTTGGATTACCCGCGCTCAAGCGGCAGAACGGGTACAGAAAACCATAGAATTTCTAAAAAAATTGCCGCAAGGCCCCGAAGCTGCCGGCGTGGCGGGTTACCGTGGTTGGTTCTACCATTTCTTGAATACACAAACCGCGCTTCGCTACAAAACGGTAGAACTTTCGAGTATTGACACTGGCCTGCTGATGGCAGGGATATTGTCGTGCATGACCTATTTTGACCAGAATAATCCAACAGAAGCCGCCATTCGCAAAGATTCTGATGACCTATTTCGTCGCGTAGAATTCGACTGGTTTTTAAACGAGCAAAACCGCCTGAGTATGGGCTGGTTCCCAGAACGTGACGGATTCTTGGCTGCTGATTGGCGCGGCTACAACGAAGCGATGATTTTGAACATCATGGCCTTGGGTTCTCCCACACATCCAATTGCTGAAAAAACCTGGGAAAAATGGTGCGAACCCTATTTCCGCGCTGAATTTAAAGGACAAGACCATGTGAACTTTGGCCCGCTTTTCGGGCATCAATACAGCCATTGCTGGATTGATTTTCGTGGAATTCAAGACCCGTATATGAAACAAGCGGGCTTCGATTATTTTGAAAATTCCCGCCGGGCCACACTTGCCCAACGACAATATTGCCTTGAAAACCCTGGCAAATTCAAAGGCTACGGCCCGAATATCTGGGGGCTCACCGCTGGCGATGGCCCTGACGCAGAAATGCTCCATGAAGGCAAAAAAATTTTCTGTCCTGGCTATAGCGCACGCGGTGTAGCCATTGATTATCAAGAAGATGATGGCACCATTGCACCCACCGCAGCGATTAGTTCGCTGCCATTTGCCCCAGAGGTTTGTCTGCCTACCCTCGAAGCCATGTGGAATCGCTGGCCGGTGGGCAAATACGGATTCTTTGATGGGTACAACGAGACCTTCACGGAAATTAATCGCTCGCCCAAGGCACAGCCCGGCTACCCGTTTTGGGTGGATCAAGATTATCTGGGTATTGACCAAGGGCCAATCGTGTTGATGATAGAGAATTACCGTTCCAGTTTTCTTTGGGATTTGATGAAGCGCAATCCATACATCGTGCAAGGCTTGAAACGGGCTGGGTTCACCAGTGGCTGGCTCGAAAAAACAGAAACACAAAAATTGCTCCAAGGCATCGCGTTTGCCGATGGTGAAAAAGCAATTATCAACCCTGCCATACCGCTCGATCAGAATGGATTTTTTCAACGAGCTATTTACAGGGACAAAACAGGAAACACACTGCCTTATCAATTGATGACTCCATGGAAGGAAGGGGCCAATGTCCAAGGTTCAACGTCCAAAGTCCCTCTTGTCATTTTTCTACACGGATCGGGTGAGCGTGGCACCAAAAATAATGAGCAAATGCGCAACGGAGTCCATGCTTTTTGTGAAAAATGGGTGCGCGAACAACACCCACACTATTTGCTTGTGCCACAATGCCCGCCCAATATCCGCTGGGGTGGAAGCAGTGCTGACTGGCAAACCCTCTACCAGCCTGAACCGACAATTCCAGGCCGCATGGTACTTGAGTTGGTAGAAAAAATGCTTCAAGAACACCCGGATATCGACCCCAAACGGGTGTATATCACCGGATTGAGCATGGGTGGCTTCGGTACGTTTGACTTGTTGATGCGTCGCCCCGATTTGTTTGCCGCCGGGCTACCTGTTTGCGGTGGCGGCGACCCAAGCTATGCCGAAAAGATCAAAAATATTCCACTTTGGGTCTTCCACGGTGGTCTGGATGATGTGGCTTTGCCCCGTTGTTCGCGGCGAATTGTAGCGGCTCTGGAAAAGATAGACGGGAAAGTGAAGTATACGGAATATTCAACAATGTATCACGATATCTGGAATGTAACGTATTACAATCCGGCGGTGTTGGAGTGGCTTTTTGCGCAGCGTAAGTAACCCGGAACTCTGTTCCGGGGTATCGTAACCCGGAACTCTGTTCCGGAGTGTTGTAACCCGGAACTCTGTTCCGGGGTATTGTAACCCTGAAACTCTGTTCCGGGGTATCGTAACCCGGAACTCTGTTCCGGGGTATCGTAACCCGGAACTCTGTTCCGGGGTATCGTAACCCGGAACTCTGTTCCGGGGTATCGTAACCCGGAACTCTGTT
>JBBQLD010000157.1:0-9632 GCA_038327555.1 Chitinophagales bacterium | reverse complement strand
TGAAAAGATTTTTCCAAGTTTCGACTTCCAAAGCCAATCGAAAGTAGTCAGCAAATAAGTAACGCTGGGTTCCGTGGTGATAATGAAATCAGCACTTGCGGTTTGTCCTTTGTTGTCTTCTGCTTCAAATTTAAAACGAATTGGCGTAGAAAGACCTTCTGCTGACAATACATAGTCGTGCGTGTGTGTCAAATCTGTATGCGTTTCTGTACCGTTGGTACCAAAAGTTGCATCCACCGCCGGGCCTTTGTACTTCGTAATTTTCAACGATTTTAAGCCACCTGGAGCTACAACTGTTGCGGTTACAGAAGCTGTTTGACCAATCTTTCCACTAAACGCTGTGGCAGAAAGGGTCACCGCTGGTTTTGGAAAAGTCTCTTCGTCGTCTTTGCAAGAGTGTACCGTAAGGGCCGCTGTTGCTAACAAACCCAAAAAGAAAAAATTAAAAATCTTGTTGTACTTCATGATAAAAAGTTTAATGTGTGAATTTAAAATGTTGATTTTGAATACTGATTTGGTGGGGCTACTTACTTTTTTATGCCTGTGAAGGTCTTAAATAAATCATTTTGCTGATCTATTCAACTTGGAGGCGTTGATGTCAAATATATGGTTGGTAGCATTATGAATACCAACCAGGATGCTTTTTTTTCCGGAGCTTAAAGTCAAAGACGCCAGGCTTCTCACCACGCCGTCCACATAAAATCCGCTGCGGTCTGCTGCCAGTGGCTGAAATCCGCCGCTGCCATCGCCCAGTAAGAGCAAGCCATGACTGGCATCATAGCGTCCGCTAGAAAGGTTGGCCGAATATGCGTTGCCCGCCATCAAAATGTCCGTGTGCCCATCCGCATTGAAGTCTGCGCAAATCATGGCATGTATAGGCGCCACCTGAGCCAAAGTGGGCAATGGCTTCGCCTCAAACCGCCCCTTGTCCTGAATAAAACAACTGCTTTGAAGCGTATTACACACCCGAATATAAGCCTCTGCCAGCACTTTTTCGCCCAACATTTCCTGAATGGAAGCCGCGGCATAAGCAGCATACCGAGGATATTTTTTTGAGAGCCCATTGATTTGGGCAAGCATTTCATCACGTTGGTGGATGGGCATTTCTTTCCCCTTTACCCATCGGCAAATGATCGCGTCTAATTGTCCATTGTCGTCAAAGTCTTTGGCATAGATTTTCAAAGGCCCGGATTCGGAGGCGATGTATTTGGTGTTCAACCCAAGGTTTCCCGCTACAAGATCAAGCTTGCCATCTCCATTCAAATCATGGATTTCCAAGGAAGTCCACCAGCCGCTGGTCTTGGATAACCCTAGTTTTTCGGTAGCATTCACAAAGGTTCCTGATACATTTGAAAACACAGTGATCGGCATCCATTCTCCCACCAATACCAGGTCCGGCAAGCCATTTTTGTCCAAATCAGCCCATTTTGCTGCCGTTACGATCCCGGGCTTTTGTAATTCAGGCACCAAGGATGCGGTTACGTCCACAAACTTGCCGCCTTCATTGCGTAGCAAATAACTGCGGGCAGGTAAGGGGTAATTCTCTGGCTCCGCACTGCCTCCCAGGAACAAATCCTGATCGCCATCGCCATCAAAATCGGCTGTTGCTACACAGGCGCCCGGTGTATTTATTTCGGGCAATGCATTTTCTGCCCATTTCAATCCTCCTTTTCCGTCGTTAAGGTACAAGCGATCTTGAAACAAAAGGCTTCCAGCCGCGCCAACACCGCCACTCACGATCAATAAATCTTTTAGGCCATCGCCATTGGCATCAAAAATCGCGGCGTCTGTTTCTTGCGCAGCAGTCGTTTCAGGGAATGCGGTTTCTCGGAAGTCTGCCTGCCGATTTTGATAAAAAAGATGCCCGGCTTGTCCATGTCCACCGCCTGCATAATAATCATCCAGCCCGTCTCCATTCAGGTCGCCAACGGCAATGACGGGGCCGTTTTCGGAAAAACCGTGCGGCAACAGCGGTTGATCCTGGAAATCATTAAAAACCATGCCTTTATGGGAAAATGAAATGCATTTTTCCTGACTTACTTCGCGCATCAACGTCTGTGGCGCTGGATTTTCCTTTGATTCGAAATACGTAGCATCCGCTTGTTTCAGCGTCAAAGTCTGATTGGCTGAAATTTGGGTTAATACTTGTCGGCGACCATCTTGCCAGCGTATGACCAATGTATCGATCCCTGTATCTGCGCCCAATCCAATATGCATATTGTCTGATACCGAGGACATAAACCCTCTGGAAAGCCATTGCTCCAGGTATTGTTTTTTGCCGCCTGCTTGCAGAAGAATGCTTGCGCCGATGCCTGATGCGTTGCCTGCATCGCCGACCAATTTTACACGCAGGTAATTGTTTTTCAACAAGTTATTGGCCTTGTTTTCATACAAAAACGCAGGCTGGTTTAGGTTATTCACCACCAGATCCAGGTCGCCGTCCTTGTCCAGATCGGCATAGGCGGCCCCGTTTGAACAGGAGGCTTGGGTCATGCCCCAGGCATCGAACCTTGCATCGAAGCCCAGCGCATGGTTGTTTTGAAAAATGCGGTTCGGGAGTCGTTTGCCAGCCAACTGTCTGATTTTAGGCATCAGATCCTGATTGGCCTTTTCGGGACTTTTGAACATGGCCAGATTGCCGGAATAATTGATAAAGTCCTTGTCTGTAATATTCCTGAGATAACCTGTTGTGATAAAAAGGTCTTTCCAGCCATCATTGTCAAAGTCAGCAAAGAGGGGAGCCCAACTCCAATCGGTGGCGGAGATCCCTGCCAGTTGTCCAATTTCAGAAAAGCCGGGCGTCCAGGTATGGTTGACAGTATTTGCCGGGACTTGTACCCCCAATTGCAAGGTATTTCGCACATATTGCGGGGAATAACCGGCCTGTTGAATGAGCTGCGCTTTATCCCAGGTCATAGCCCCAGCCATCGTTTTCTGTCCGAAATCTGTTTCCGGCAACATATCCATGACGAGAAGATCCGGGACAGCATCGTTGTTATAATCCGCCCAGTCGCAGCCCATACCGTTGTAACTCTGGTGCTGAAAATAGGAGGCATTTTGATTCGTAAATCTTTTCCCGCCCTCGTTGATGTATAGGATGTCGTTGTAAATGAAGTCGTTGGAAATATAAATATCCGGCCAACCATCGCCATTTACGTCATGTACAGCAATGCCCAATCCGTATCCTTCCGTGAGTATTCCAGCCGCTTCCGTGACATTTGTAAAGGTCTCGTTGCCATTGTTCCGGTACAAATGATCGTTGCTGCGCCCTTCTCCACGCGTCTTTTTAGGCAAAGGCGTGTTGAGTGTTTCCCGCTCATTGGCGTGGTTCATCACATACAGATCGAGGTCGCCATCCAGATCATAATCCAAAAAGGCGGCTTGGGTGGAGTAAGCCGTGTCGGCGAGTCCATAGGCAGCGGCGGATTCCAGGAAAGACAGTTTGCCCAACTTTCCCTGGTTGATAAACAACAAATTTTTCCGCCGTTCAGGCTGCGGGTATCCGGCGACACAAACATAAATATCAGCCCAACCGTCCCGATTCACATCTGCTATGGCGACTCCTGTGCACCACTGCTTTGTGCTTACCCCGACTTGCTGGGTGAGGTCCTCAAATTTCAATTGGCCTTTGTTCAGATAAAGCTTGCAAGATGCTTCATTGCCCGTAAAAAAGATATCCTCCAGCCCATCATGGTCAAAATCAGCAATTCCCACGCCGCCGCCATTATAGTAGTAGACATAATTGAGAATATTCAGGCTGTCGCCTTCCGAAAGGGTGTTTTCAAAATCAATGCCAGTGCGTTCAGCCGACAAGAGATCGAACAATACCGGCTCTGCTCTTTTGCAGGTGCAAAAAAGGAGTAGCAGAAATGGATATGTTCGAGTGCTCAGCATGTCAACCGTCAATTTTCATCTGTCATAGAAGGAGGAGCATCGCCTTCTTTACTGCCCCAACTTTCGTTTGGCTTGGGTCCCATGACCAATACCAGTTTGCCGCCATCTACCAGGTCTTTGTGATAAAACCAGGGTTTGGTTAAGGGTTGTCCATCCAAGGTAGCAGATTGGACGTACCTGTTCTCCTTGGAATTGTTGATGGTTTCAATGATAAACGTGCCCCCAGGGTAGTATTTAGGATCCAGGTGAATCGTTGCTTTGTCAAAAATCGGGCTGCCGATTTCGTAGGTAGGCTCCACATCACAACCGCCGCGCATTTCAAAAAGGCCCATGGAACTCATCACATACCAGCCGCCCATTTGCCCCTGATCTTCGTCGCCAGGCCATCCGTCCATGGGGCCGCTTCCGTAATAAACATCCATGATTTCCCGCGACCACTTTTGCGTAAGCCAAGGTTTTCCGGAGTAATTGTAAAGATAAGCGGCCTGCATATTGGGCTGATTGCCATGGTTGATCGGCAATACCCCCATCGCGAAAAGACTATTTTCGTCGGTATATTCAGAATTGAATTTCCATTTCCGGGAAGTGACAAATCCTTCTTCCAGACGGCGGTTAAACTCCTCCTTCCCCATGAGCGAGATCAGGCCTTTCATGTCCTGGGGCACAAACCAGCTGAACTGCCAGGCATTCCCTTCCACCCAGCCAGAGCCCAAAAAGGTAGTGCAGCAATACGCGTCGAAGGGCTGCTTATATTTGCCATCCGCCAGGCGCAGGTTCATGTAGCCGACACTGGGATCCCAGATGTTCTTGTAATTGTTCGCACGGCGCTTAAAGTACCAGTAATCGTCTGTTTTCCCCAGCTTTTTGGCCATCTGGCTTACCGCCCAATCGTCGTAAGCGTATTCGAGGGTATTGGAAGTAGGGCCATATTCATAAGGCACATAGCCGAATTTCATGTATTGATCCAGCCAGCGATTGCCTGCCCATCCACCGCCTGGATGCGGAATCCCTTGCTCCATCTGATTGTGCTTCATGGCAGTATAGGCATGTTCGCCATCGTAAAACCGGTGAATACCCTTCTGGTAGGCGCTGACGATCAGTTCAATCTCATGAGAAGCCACCATGATCCCGGAATATTCCAGGCCTTCCGGGCCTTTGCAAAGCCAGCCACCTTTATCATAAAACTCCAGCAGTGATGCCACCCATTTATCGGCAATTTCAGGGGTTGCCAGGGTCCACACCTGGTTCAAATTCCAGAAGGTATTCCAGAAAGCATCCCCGCCGTACATAGGCAAGTCTGGATTGGCGAGTTGCTGCACTTTCTCATACATATCCACGTATTTGCCGTTCACATCGCTGTAGATGGTACGGCCGACATATACCCGGTAGAGATTGGTGTAGAATTTCTTTTTGTCTGTTTCATCTTTGGTTTCCACCTCAAGGACACTCAAGAGGTCGTTCCAGACCTTGCGGGCATTGTTGTGGACGGCATCGAAGTCCCAGCCAAAAGGCTTGGCAATTTCCGTATCCAGGTTCAATCGTGCTTGTTCGAGGCTGACAAAGGAAATGCCCGTTTGTACCAAAATCTGTTCGTTTTCCTTTGTTTTAAAATGGACAAAGGCGCCAAAATCACCATGATCCCAACCGGAGAACAAGGTCTTGACATTGCGTTGCACCCCATCCCGCGTCCAGCCGTTAAAAGAGTAAAATGGCTTGTTGAAACGGATGACGAAAAACAACTGATACTCGTTCCAGCCCGCGCCACGCATGCTTTGCTGCAAGGAATAGCCTTCAATTTCGGTATCGCTGACCTTGGTAATATGTGCGTCGAATAATTCGGTGCCATACTCTGATTCAATTTGCATGTCAATCATCACCCGGGCGCTGTCCGATTTTGGAAAGGTGTAGCGCTGAAAACCAGCTCGGGTACTGGCCGTGATCTCTGCCTTGATTTTTGTGTCATCCAACATCACGGAATAATAGCCGGGGGTGGCTGTTTCTGTCTCATGCCGAAAACGCGAGCGATAACCGCCGTCGGGGTCATTTTCTTTGCCTGGTTCCACCTGTAGTTTGCCCAGGGTAGGCATCATGAGCAGCCCATCCATGGTCCAGGAGTGGAGGTGGCTGAATCCGGAAATACTATTGATTTCGTATTCGTATCCCGCTTTCCAGCCCTGACGTTGGTTGTCGGGACTGAGTTTGACCATCCCGAAAGGCATGGAAGCGCCCGGGAATTGCATCCAGCGACTATCGTGATTGCCAATCATGCAGTCTACATAATCTACCGGCAATTTTTTCGCTGTTTGTGCGGTGCAAAGTGTCGTGAAAAGCAACAGAGCGATGGCAAAATATCTGTTCATAGATTTCGAAAATGAAAGGTATAGCAATGGAAAAGAATTGTTTACCAGGACTGTTCAATCTCTTCCAGGGTTCGTTCTTTCGTCTCCGGCACCTGCGACCATACAAAGAAGAAGGCCAGCAAGGACATTGCGCCGAAAATCCAGAACGTGGCGGCTGGCCCTGCCTTTTCCAATAAAATCGGGAACATCTGCGTCACGATATATACGGCTACCCAGAGCGCAAACGTGGCTACCGACATGGCGACGCCGCGCATTTTGATCGGGAAAATTTCGGAAATGACTACCCAGGTAACCGGGCCATAAGAAGCTGCAAAAGCACCGATATACAGCAGGATAAAGGCCAGCAGTCCATAACCCGTCCAGCCAAAATGAAAGGCCAGACCAACCATGATCAAACTAATGCCCATGCCTGCGCCGCCATACAGCAGCAGGGTTTTTCGCCCCAGTTTGTCCACCCATTGGATGGCTACGAACGTAAACAGCACATTGATGATGCCAATGATCACCGTTTGCTGGAAAGCTGCATCAGTGCCCGTGCCTACCGCCTTGAAAATCTCCGGCGCGTAATACATAATGGCATTGATGCCCTGCACCTGGGAAAAAATGGACAAAATGATCCCGACAAAAATGGCTTTGCGGAAACGCCCGGCAAACAATTCCCGCAGCGTGCCTTGTTCTTCGTGCAGCGTTGCTTTTACTTCTTGCAGTATTTCGCCGGCCCTCGAGGCGCCATTAATGCTGGATAATACTTCCAGAGCCTCCTTGTCGCGCCCTTCTTTGCTGAGCCACCGCGGACTTTCCGGCACAAAAAACAATGCGATCAGGAATAAAAGCGCCGGCAAAACCCCTGAAGCCATCATATAACGCCAACCGTATTCAATGTTCCAAGCTTCGTCTCCGGAGCCTTGAATGAGGGTGTTGACAAAGAAAATAATCAGGATACCAATTACAATGGCCAGTTGGTAATACGATACCAACCTGCCCCTAATATTCGCAGGCGCCAATTCAGTGATGTACAAAGGAGAAACCATCGAAGCCGCCCCAATTCCTAAACCTCCGATGAAACGGAAAATAGCGAATTGGGTCAGGGTGGCCGGAATCGCCGCTCCAACCGCCGAAATCGCAAACAAAATTGCGGTCAAAATCAATACCTTTTTCCGCCCGAACCGGTCACTGGCCCAGCCGGCAAAAATGGCCCCGAAAATGCAGCCAATGATCGCGCTGGAAGCCGCCCAACCCGTCATCGCGGCAGACAACTGGAATTTAATTTTTAAAAAACCAATGGCGCCCGAGATGACAGCGGTGTCGTAGCCGAAAAGCAATCCACCGAGCGCAGCCACTGCGGTCAGCAGATAAACCGTTCGCATATTTAGGCTATCGGTGGTGTTTGTAGAAATTGACATGTTGGATTGATTTGATCGTAAATACAATTTAGGTCCTGACAAAAGCTTTCAAAGTGGCGCATTCCTGTCCTTCGCTTTCGCCAAAAGGCCGGATGGTATATGCGCCCACGGCTGCGGGCACTATAAAGGTTTCTGCATAGTGCACTACAAAGGGTTCAAAAGCGCCGGTTGGGCTCTCCACTATGGCTTCCCTGCCTTCTACGAGATTGAGTACATTCAGGTTGCCAGCAGTGTCGTGATGCACTTTTTGGGTAAACCAATGGCGCCGTGTTTCAATAAATTCCGTTTCGTGGAGTCCAGTCCATTCTTCCCGCCAGCCATCTCCTTCGGCCATGGGCATCGTGCGATCGAGGAGATGGGTTCGTACCCAATCGAGGTTTCTATCCCATAAAATATTTTCCTTGCCATGCCCGATATTGATGGGTCTGGGCAAACCATCCAGGCCGAGGCGACCCCAATCCCAGAGTTTGAAGGTGAAAATGTAGGGTGTGGCGCTGATTTCCAGCACCATACTGTTCTTGCCGGAGCAATGCACCGTGCCGGCAGGAATGAGTACGTGATCGTGTTTTTTTACCGGCCAGCGCGCCACGTGTTTGTCGGCATCAAAAGCGGCCAGACCCTTTTCGGCGGCCTCCAGTTCGGCGATCATCTGTTCCCGTTGAACATCCGCTTTCAAACCTAGGTAAACACAGGCATCTTCTTTTACATCCAGCATGTAATAGCTCTCATCCTGGGTGTAAAACATACCGAAATGCTCCCGGATGTATTCCGTCAGCGGGTGCACCTGTAAACTCAGATTGCCCCCATCCATGGTATCTAAAAAGTCAAATCGAATGGGAAATTCTGCACCGAAACGGGAAAAGACCTGTTCCCCAAGCAAGGGTCTTGGTTGATAAAAGACCAAATCACTGGCCGGAATTTCCATGGTTACCGCGCCAAAATCCAATAAAAGACTGTTCTCTTCGGGCACACAATCAAAGCACCAGGCATAGTTGCTTGCCGCGCGATCAAGGTCGCACACTTCTTTCATCCATTGACCACCCCAGGGCCCTGGATCGAAAAAAGGCACCACCCGGAATGGACGCCTTACTGCCTGGCCCAAGGCGGCCCGAAACGCATCGCCAGAGACCATTTTGGGCTGGTCCTTTTGATTGGTATCCAACACAAAATCAACCCGATCCAGCAGTTTTCGCTTCATTCGGTCTGCCACGCGCCAGTCCACAAAATAGGCCCGTTTGTACTTGCGAGGGAATTCCAGCGCATGGTTATTGGCCCCTAGATTGGAGACCATTTGCTGCCGCATCCGCAGTTGTATTTCCCAGCGGGCCATGTCGGCATAGACCAATAGATCCCATTGCGCTGCTACCACCGCGGCTCCCGTACCGTACACGAGTATTGGACCACTTGTTTCCCGGAGTTGTGCGCGCATTTGTTCCAATTTCAAGGGATCAAAGAACTGCTCGATACTCAAGCGCGTCATGAACCCAAAAATTCGATCGTCCGTGACATCCGGGTACGTCAATTGGTCGATGGCGGCCTCGTCCAGAAAAGCATCACTTGCCAGAAAAAAATTGGTTTGCGGGAGCCCTGCTTCCAACGCACTCAGGATCTCTCTGTCATTTACCCCCGGATAGGTTTCCACGACGATAAGAGTTCGAACTTTGGGTTGAAGCGCAATTTTAGCTTGTATACTATCAAGCATAATATTCCAGCCGGTCCAACTTTCCTTGTCGTAACCGGCAATCTTAATGCTTGGGAATTTGTCGTAATTCGATCTCAAACTATTATTCAGATATAATTATGATTGGGCTTTGGCTGCCAAATACGCCATCCCCAGCACGCCGGCCCAATCGGGTTGTTGTGCGGCTACCAACTGAACGGCATTTTCAGGCAACCAAGCCGCCTGGTCTATTTTGTGTTGTAAAAAAGGCAAAATCACGTCCGCACTGTGCATCACACCGCCGCCAATGACCAC
>JBBQLD010000156.1:0-9635 GCA_038327555.1 Chitinophagales bacterium | reverse complement strand
CTCCGTTCCGGGGGAATTAATCGGAAAATAAATGTGGTTTTATTACCCAAAAATCCTCGGAACAGAGTTCCGAGGTACCGTCCAAAGGTGCACTTGGTGAAAACGCCAAGCACGGCGGAAGTGTACCCCGGAACTCCGTTCCGGGGGATTAACGGGTAAATAAATGTCGTTTATTACCCTAAAAATCCTCGGAACAGAGTTCCGAGGTACCGTCCAAAGGTGCACTTGGTGAAAAAACCAAGCGTGGCGGAAGTGTACCCCGCAACTCCGTTCCAGGGGAATTAATCGGGAAATAAATGTCGTTTATTACCCGAAAAATCCTCGGAACAGAGTTCCGAGGTACTGTCTAAAGTTGCACTTGGTGAAAACGCTAAGCGCGGCGGAAATGTACCCCGGAACTCCGTTCCGGGGGAATTAATCGGAAAATAAATGTGGTTTTATTACCCAAAAATCCTCGGAACAGAGTTCCGAGGTACCGTCCAAAGGTGCACTTGGTGAAAACGCTAAGCGCGGCGGAAAGTGCTACAATTTTAGATTAGACAGCCATCTGGAAAAAGTGGGCTGCAAAATTCTTAAGGAACGGTTTCATAAATTAAAGGTAAAAAAAACTGCTTCAAGCCACCTTTTCCCAGAGTTTCAATTTCAAATCAAAATCCGCCCCTTTGATTTTGTAACTATTGGGTACCTCATCCATAAAACTAAAATAAGTGGCCAGGCGTGTACCGAGCGGCATTTTGCTCAATTGCTCGCGCATATATTGTGTGTAGAGGGTGTACAAGGTTTTATCCAGCGTTACGGCATGATCAATCGCACTGTCCGGTACGATATTTTCATAAAAAGGATTGAAGTAATATACTGCGTCGAAGGCCTCAAAATCGACTTCCATAATGTTTGAATGGATGAATTCCACGCGTTCGCAAGCTAATTTTCGGGACAATTTTTCCGCAAGACGATGCAGATTTTTACGTTGTTCAACGCCTGTAAAATGCCCATCCGTACAGCCAGCACCGACCATACAAAACTTTCCAGCGCCGGAGCCAATGTCTAGCACACGTGTATATGGTTTCTGCACCAGATATTGCGCAGCCACTTTTGCTATACTCAAAGGCGTAAAGTGGAATTTCGATACCTTTTTGAAGCGTATAGGGTAAATTACATCAAACGCTTCATCCAATGCGTCGGCATCTGTGGGCAAATATTTTGTCTTCAAAGTGGTCGGATATTTTTGAACAAACCTTTTCTTGTGCAGCAAATGTAAGGCGGTGAGGGCTTCCGCTATGTTTTGTATTTTCACCAATTCGCGAAAGACAACTCAGCTTCCGGCTTTGTCCTTTTTTTGCACAAACGATTCTCGCAACAAAGCAAGATTAGAAATGACGAAAATCGTAAAGAAAAAAGAGATAATCAGTTCTGAAGCGACAAAAAGTCGGGCACTTTTGGTTGCCGGCAACACGTCGCCTAAGCCAGCGGTAGTGAAATTGGTGACACTAAAATAGAAAAACGTAATGAAGTCGTCAAGCAGATCCGAGCTGGCAGATAGCCCGATGAAAGCGTTTGCATTGATTTGGTAGAGGCAATAAAAATCAATCGCATAAGAGAGTACAAACAACAACACACCAACCCCGATAAAGGCCATAAACTCGTGAAAATAAAACACCTGCTCTGTACTGACCCGAATGCGGCGTACAACAAAACGGATAAACCAGATCGATTTAGCCAAGCTTATGAAAATGAGCACCAACTCCCGAAAGAAAGGATTCTGAAGCTCGTAGACATCGGCCAGAAAAACGAGTGCCCCAATCAATAATACCACCAAAAACGGCCAAACTTCCCGCATTTGGGCAAAATGTGCTTTACGTAACATGTGCAAAGAAAATAAAGTCTGGAAAAATGGCTGCCGAATGATTTGGGTAAAGCCTTCACGGCTTCGGGTAACGTACCTTGCGGCGACGTTCTAAACCCAGTGAGCTGCACTCTTTTTCAGTCCTTTTGCAATCAATCTATATTTTCGCCGGGTGTTTTGACGTTTTAGCATCCAGCCAAGGCTCCAAAAAGGTTTCTCATTCGACCTTTATACTGTTAAAATTTCCAAAAAAAATCTCCTCACAAACGGGCAATCTTGTAGCTGCGCGTTTGGAAAAATCGTAAAACAAATCCAAAACCACACTCCTTTCATCATGTTCCTTCGGAAAAGCATTCCTGCGCTCCTCTTCTTGCTCTCCGCCTTCGCGCTTTCGGCGCAAGAAACGGCGGTGTACAATGAAGCCAACCTCGCATACATACGCGGCGTTGACTTTTTCAACCAAAACGTTTACGGTCTCGCACAAAAAGAATTCCGCAACGCAATGGACTTACTCCGCCCGGCCAACGAACCGGAGTGGAAGGCCATCAAAATCGATGCAGAACTCTACCATGCCAAATGTGCCGTGCGGCTGGATCAACCTGAAGCCGAAAAGCTTGTGCTCGACTTTTTGCGCGAGAACTCGCCTTCTCCGGTTGCCAGCCAGGCCGCACTCGAAATTGGCGACTACTATTTCAACCAAAAACAGTACGAAAAAGCCCTGACGTACTACGACTTGGCGCCATCGGCTTCTGGCCCAGCCCGTGACGAAATCCGTTTCAAACAGGGTTATGCCTACTTCGTTACCAAAAAATTTGGGTTGGCAAAAACGGCCTTTATGCCACTCAAAGACAACGCACGCGGCCAATGGTATGAGGCAGCCAACTATTATTACGGATGCTGCTCCTTTTTTGAAGGCAAATATGACGAAGCCGCTAAATCATTTGCCCGCATCGAATCGTCAGATAAGTACAAAGCCATTGTGCCGTATTACCTGACGCAGATTTATGCCGCACAGAAAAACTACGACAAGGTGATTTCTTATGGAACTCCCCGTGCCAAGGATACCAACGTAAAGAACCGTGCAGAAATCAACCAACTCGTTGGACAGGCCTACTACGAAAAAGACGATTACAAAGCTGCCTTACCTTTCCTGGAGTTTGCCGCCAAAAATGGCGTAGCGCTCCGTCCTGCCGACTATTACCAGCTCGGTTACACGCAGTACCAAAATGGCCTTTACAAACCTGCGATCCAGAATTTCGAAGAGCTTTCGAAGCAAGATAGTCTGCTCGGGCAAAACGGCCTCTACCACCTTGGCGACTGCTATCTGCGCGTAAAAGACAAAAACAGCAAGTTCAACGCCCGCAATGCTTTTGGTCAAGCGGCCAGTATGAATTTTGATAAATCAGTCAAAGAAGATGCGTTGATCAACTACGCTAAACTCAGTTACGAACTCAAATACGACCGCGATGCCATCGAAGCTTTGCAGCGCATCAGTCCGCAATCCAAATACTACGATGACGCTCAAGCATTAATGAGCGAGGTATTTTTGAATACTCGGGACTATGACCGTGCTGTTTCGACCCTCGAAAATGTAAAAAACCGCACTACACGCTTGGATGGCACTTATCAGCAAGTGGCTTTTCTGCGTGGTTTACAATTGTACCAAAACAATCAAAAAGACGAGGCTCGACGGTACTTCAACAAGTCATTGGAATTCCCAATCAACAAAAAAACGGCGACCCTTTGTTCGTTTTGGCTGGGCAGCATCTCCCATGATGCCGGCGAATACGCCGTCAGCAAACAGCACATGAGCGGTTTTTTCAGTGCGGCCAAGCCTTATGCCGCCGAACTTCCTGAAGAGAGTAATCTGAATATGTGCAACTACATTCAGGGCTACAATAACCTGAAACTGAAGGATTTCAAAGCCGCTAACGTCAATTTTCGTGCTGCAGTAGATGGGTTTAAAAAGAGCCCAACCAAGAACGACCAATCTCGTGCTGCTGTATTGGGCGACGCGGTACTTCGTGCAGGAGACTGCTATTTCAAAACCAACCAATATGCCGACGCTTTGGCGATGTATGATGAGGCTGTGAAGAAAAAATATGAGGGTTACGAGTATGCAATCTACCAAAAAGCAATCATCAAAGGCTTGCAAGGCAACAAAGAGGACAAGGTGCTGGCACTTGAGGGTTTGATAGAAGATTACCCAAATAGCCGCTACACAGACGAAGCACTTTTCCGATTGGGCGATACCTATTTTGAAATGGAACGCTACGATAAGGCCCTTACGCCTTTCCGCCGCATTGTCTCTGATTTTAAGGGAAAAAGCACCTTAATCAATCCCGCATTGCTCAAATTGGGTCTTATTTCTGTAAATCAGGGCAGCAGCCGAGTGGCAATTGATTACTACAAACAAGTGTTTTCCGGGAACCCGGAGCCCGAGGAGTGCAAGCAAGCGCTGGACGCGCTCCGGGAAATCTATGTGAAAGACCTGGCTGACCCGGAAGGCTACAACCGCTTCATTGAGACGGTGCCTAACTGTGGTGGAATGAAGCCTGGCCAAGGGTCTAGCGGGGAAGCCACAGCCTTTGAATCTGCTGAATACCAATACAATCAAGGGCGCTACGACAAAGCTGCTGAGCTTTTCACCAATTACCTCGCCAAGTACCCCACTGGGAGCAACGGACTTGCAGCCAATTATCTGCGTGGTGAAAGTTATTCCTCCTTGAAGCAGTTTGAAAAAGCGCAAAAAGACTACACTTCGGTCATTGGAAAAGGTAATAGCAAATACCTGCCAAAAGCTGCAGAAAAAGCTTCGCTAATTGCGCTGAATACCACGAAAGACTATGGCCAGGCCTTCGAGTATGCCCGCAAATGGGAAGATGCTGCAGTGACCGAGAATTCCCGTTTTGAAGCACAACTCGTGGCCTTGCAGGCAGCTTACCGCACCAATAATTCTGTGTCGGTGACCGAATATGCCAACAAGATCAATCAGTCGCGCCTGGCCAACCGGGAACAATTGGCCATCGCCAATTTCTACTCTGGTAAAATGGCTTACGATAAAGGAGACTACACGCGTGCCTACCCTGCCTTACAGTCCGTAACGGAGAACAGCACAACTGAACTCATGGCTGAGGCCTATCATAATCTCGCTCAAATCCTTTATCGCCAGCGCAAGTACGCTGATGCCGAGGAAATGATCACTGATGCGAACAAGGCCAGTGCTGGCTACGATGACTGGATCGCCCGCAACCTGATTCTGCTCTCTGACGTCTATGCCGACCAAGGTGATAAGGTTTCAGCCCAGGCTGCTCTGGAAAGTGTGCTGGAAAATTACACCGGCGAAGACAAGAGTATTTTGGAGTCAGCCCGCCAGAAATACGCTAAAGTGAGCGGTAACAAGCCAATCATGAACAACTCTTCCGATAAAGGCGGCAAAACGCTGCTGGATTTGGATGAAGGCAACTGAGTATTGGTTGGGGATTGGTCGATTTGGTGATTTGTGGATTTGGTTATTTGGTTATTCGAGTGGCAATGCTTGGGCACTCGAATAACCAAATCACCAAATAAATAAATCAACCAAGAATCAAATTATAAACATCAAATCAACAGAAAAAATGTCAATCAAACCTAAATATCTGCTCGCCGCATTTGCATTCCTTTGTTTAACACACGCGGCCCTTGCCCAAAAAGACCTCGAAGGCGACAACGTTACAGTGGTCAAAGCATTCGATGCGCAACTTTTGGAAGCCAACAAAATAAACGTGCCCCCTACCCTTCCGGCATTGGATACCAATACCCAAAAGCAGACCTATACGGTACCGCCACACCCTTCCGACATTAAATATGACCCACCGAAACTTCGTCCGCTCGGCATAAAATCGGCGCCTAAGGAGGATGCCTATAACGGTTTTGCAAAACTCGGCGGTGGAGTACCCAATTCCATATATGGTGAAGGAGGTTATTTCTTTAAATCTGGCGAAAAATTTGACGGTAAGGTTTGGCTCAAACACCACCAACTCAGTGCTGATAAAGCCATCGAGAATCAAAAATTCCGGTCTACGGAAGCCTTGCTCAGCACCAATATTTTCCTGCCAAACAACCTCGCCACGCAGGTAAACCTTGGTTACACCTATGACCGTGTGCATTTTTACGGCTACGACCATGATTCGCTGGAATTTTCACCGGGGCGTACCAGGCAAGACTACAAAATACTCGACCTCAACGCTCGACTTTATAACAGTAAGCGCACAGATTCTGATCTGAATTTTGCGGTTACGCCTAAATTTTATTTGTTTAACGACTTTTATTCCAACAGGGAGACACACTTCGAATTAGGTCTTTCGGCTACCAAATGGTTCAACGAAAAGCACGCGTTACGTGTCAATATTCGCCCGGACTTAACGAAGTTTGACGACACCTTGTCACAGAAATTGAATAACATTTACCTCCAGCCTTCCTTCACGTTGCACTTTGATTATCTGCAACTTAAGATCGGTGGTAATTTCGTGAATAACCGCGATGAGTTTAGCATTTTCCCGGATGCTGAAGCTACCCTGCGTGTTTGGGGCGATGGCATTCAAGCTTTTGCAGGCATCACCGGAGACTTGCGCAAGAATACCTATCGGAGCCTGGCTGAGTACAGTCCTTTCATGCAAATTCGTGGTTCTAGATTGCGCAATACCCGTTGGGACAATTACTATGGTGGTGTGAAAGGAAGCTTCGGATGGCTTGAATACAACGGTCAAGTTAGCTATTCAAAGGCTTCCGACCTTGCGCTTTTTCAAACCCTGTTTACCCCGGAAGGCATTACCCGTTTTCAGGTAGTTTACGATACGGTCAAGATCTTCAACGTACAGGGAACAGTTAAATTCAGCCCAATTAAAAACCTGACCATCACTGGAACCCTCAGCCAAAACGTGTACGACACCCAAACCACAGACACCGCTGCCGACGAGCTTGGGGCTTGGGGCTTGCCTGAAATTGAAGGGAATTTTAGTGCCGTTTACACCATGCTTGAAAATAAGGCAACGTTAAAAGCTTCGTTCCACACGGCAGATAGAATTACATTCTTGAACGAAACAGGGGAAATCGAAAAAAGCAAAACATTGCTTGATCTCAGCATTGGTGGCTCGTACTATTTCACTAAGAACATTGGGGCGTTTCTCGATATCAACAATATTCTTAACAACAAACGCGAACGCTGGTATCGTTATCCTACTGTGGGCACGAATTTTCTGGTAGGTATAGTGGCTAGGTTTTAATTTTTCGTAACTACTTAGCCTGAAAATATTTTTTGCCACTAATTGCACTAATTTGGATAACGAGCTTGTATTAATTAGTGTAGATTAGTGCAATTAGTGGCAAAAATCAAACGTCCAAACCATAAAATTTACACATCCTTGAAAGCAATTAGCATCCCTCAACACGAATCATCGTTCCGGCAAACGGGTATTGATTCTAGCGGCACCAAATTTATCCTGACCAACGAAACCGTCAATATCACTGACAAGTCGGGGGGCAAGTTAACCTTGGTAGATTGCCGGCGACAGGTACCTGATGATTCCTATTATCTATCCAATGAACACCTTAAAGAGCGCATTGTGCTGCACTATACAGCTGGCTATTTGAAAGGCGATATCGCGCAACTGAGCCGCCGAGGTACGGAAGTTTCCGTACCGTTCGTCATTGGGCGTTCCGGGCACATTTACAACCTTTGGAAATCAAAATTCTGGTCCTATCACCTTGGGCCAGGGGCCGTGGGTGGCAACACGTTTGGAAGTCAACGCAGCATTGCAATAGAACTATCTAACATCGGTTTCTTACGCAAAAAAACCGGCGGGATATTCCACACGATGTATGGGACTGATGACATCTATTGTACCGAGGCGCAGACTTCATACTATCAAAAGCTTCCCGATGCGTATCGGGGGGAGCGTTATTACGCCAAATTTACCACAGCACAATATAACTCACTGGCGTTGTTGCTGCGTTATTTGACCACTAGATTCAATATTCCACGTACCATGTTGCCGCTGGTAAAGCGATACGAAGTATTTGGCAGTGCAGACGAGGCTCAAAACTTCAAAGGTATTTGTTCGCACGTCAATTTTCGTCCAGCTGGCAAATGGGACATTGGACCCGCATTTGACTGGGATCGGGTAGCGAAAGGGCTGAAGATGGGGCTTTAGGAACGGATAAATAATACCTTGTTCCTTAGTTCTACGTTGTCAGATTAGCCGCATCGCGGCGTAGCGTTTGTAGCATTAGGCACAAAGATTTAGACGTGAATGTTAGAAATTGCTTTATTTTCTTGATTGATGATTAATAGATTACATGATTTGAAGGCATCTGCCTATGGCGAGTTAGGCAGCAAGGAACCCTGCCTGCGAAAAAAAAATCGCGACTTTGTTCACATTTTTTTTTCCAAAGCCATAAAGCTCCAAACCTGCCGCTCTACTTTTGCCGGATATATAGTATGAACGGTAAACAAAACGAACTAGACGATTTCCGCAAAAACCCCAACAGTGTTTCGGCTGGCCTTTATGCCAAATGTCGACCGAAATTTATTGGATGGGGAAAGGAAAACACCCGAACGAGTGCCCATGACCTGGCCGATATTTTTCAAAATGCGGTCATCATTATGATGCTCAACCTCGAATCGGGACGGCTTACAGAGCTGGTTGGCACGCTGTGCACCTATCTCTTCGGCATTGGCAAAAACCTCATTCAAGCCTTTCGTCGAAAGCAGGGCAGGATTGGCTTGCCTGGCGACGAAGCTTTCCCGATTACCAAAGAAACTGATCTCGGTGCAGAAGCGCAAATCATTGCACAACAAGCAGATGAGCAACTCTGGGCCAAAGTAGATACCCTCGGCGAACCCTGCCGAAGTCTGCTTGTATTGACCTACCGTGAGGGGCTAAACAGCCAGGAAATAGCCGATGCACTTGGCTATGCAAGTCCCGAAGTGGTGCGTCAACTTCGCAAAAGATGCCTTGATAAATTACGCAAATGAAAAACAATAATTCACGACTACAATCATCCATCAAACGCGCATTCGCTCATTTAAAATGGAAAACCGAGCCGAACACCTTCTCGAATCCTATTTCTCCAACGCCTTGACGGCGGCGGAGGCTGCTGAACTGAAAACACTGGCTGCCACAGATTCCAACGTGGCCGCCGAACTTGCCTTCCAACGGCGTGTAGCCACTTCTGTCCAATCCAGTTCCTTGGCCAAAGGCATCCAAAATACAGAGTGGAAGACGTCCGCCCAAAAGCCCTTTCCCTCCACTGCCATAAAAGTCTCCATGCTGCCTCGATATGCGTATGCTGCTGCTGCGGCCCTCGCACTGTTGGTTGTTGCATACCTCTTTATTGTGCCGCCCAGCTTGCAGACAGTTGTGGCTAAAAATACCAAAGAGTATCCCAACAAGATGAAATTCAAGAGTTTAGGAGAGGAGGCGCAGTCTGTTCCAGAAAACATAATCAAAGCATTCAATCAGTACGACAAGCATCAATATCGTGAAGCCGCTACAGCCCTCCAATCCATTGTAGCTGCCCATACAGATCGAATGGATTATCGTTTTTACTGGGGCGTTTCGCTTGTTAATAGCAAACAATATGCAGAGGCGGTCAAGGCACTTTCCCCCTTGGTGCAAAGTCAGGATGAAAGAAAAATACCTGCGCTCTATTACCTCGGTCTAGCTTGTGCTGGCACTGGCGATAAAGATTGTGCCCGCCAAAACCTTCAGGCTTACGTCGAATCTCCGGAAGGCGTGACGTATCGAGAACA
>JBBQLD010000155.1:0-9639 GCA_038327555.1 Chitinophagales bacterium | reverse complement strand
AGGTCAACAGCAGCATCACAAATATCTACATTGAAAGCGATTGCCGGAAGCTGAATGTACTCCACTTCGTCTACGTAAGCCAGGTAAGTGGCATCAGCAGCATAAAAGTCAATGGCCCCAAAATTGGTGGTATACGCCCAAGCACGGAGCAAATTATCGTTCACAAAGAGCTTGGCTATATTATTGTCAAGATCCACAATGATTTTAATAGGAAACCACTGATCGAATGGGAAAGTGCCAGTAGCGGCCGGAGTCGGCATGACATTATCAACGACACCTGTAGTACGGAAGTACACTTCGTTGGCAAATGTTTGTCCAGGAACAAGAGAGTTCCCCTGGATATTGAAATAGGTCGCTCTGCCAGCAGGAACGTAGTATTTCCAAGACAGGCTATAGCGACCGGTGGTTTTGTTGCCAAGTTGCAGCAATTGGTCATCGCCGGCAGCGCCATCTTGTCTAACCCGCATGGACTTGGTGCCATTGGAAGCAAAAGTAGTGACCACATCAGAGCCTACGATATTGGCTGCTCCGTCATTCAAATCCCAAGGAATCCAGTGTGGAGATTGGGGGCTTACGTTGCCCAAGTTATAAGTCTCAAAATCGTCACAGATGATGCTGTTTGGATCGAGCGCGCAAGGCAAAACGCAAGGGTCGCAAGAATTGAAGCAAATCGCAGGAAGGATCACATCCTCACTACCCACAGTAATAGTACGGTTGAAGCCGCCAAAACCATCGCTTACACCGCAAGCCGCCTGACCTGATTCCCAGCCATTTGGGCCGTTTTTAAACTTGTACTGTGCGGTGCTTCCTTCTTCTAAAGCTACCGTTGCACTCCATACGCCACCGCCATCATTGGTCATCAAAAGGTCTGAAAAACCATTGAACGTACCTGCAATGCGCATACCACCCGGATCAACCGTAAGTAACGATGCATTTACTTTGAACGTTACATCGTGGATGGGAGTTGAAAACTCGTAAAGTTCGAGGTCGTCCACTTTCCAGTAGTACTCAAAATTGCCCGCCCAGCGGAACTGAACCACCACGGCAGCTTGATTGTCTGCTTCTGGCACAGCAACGTCGATAAATCCTTCGTAAAACTGAAAGTTAGAACCTACTTCATTGACCAGGTTATCAAACTCAGGCACATTGTGATACGTGAAGGTAGTGCCACCATTTGTGCTGATGCCAATGCGTGCCACGTCTGCACCCGAAAAAGTGCGGAAAAAGGTGTAAAAACGCAGGTGTACATCAGATTTGCCCGTGCAGCTAGCAGGGTTTCCAGTGCCGGTGAGGGTAACGTCGTGTGCACCAGCACCATTACCGTCGGAATTATACCAGAAATACCCCGTGCTTCCGGTAGGAATACCTATCGTTGGGCCATTGAATAATCCAGCATCAAGATCGTCAGTCCAAGTCCAATCTACTGGAGCCAGGCTAGCGTTTGTACCGCCGTGAATCCAATTATTTTCGGCGATTAAGACGTTAGAGAAGGTTTCAGTCCAGAACGCCTGGGCGAAAGAAACTTGAAAGCCGAGAGCTAATGTAAGCACTACTAAAATGCTCTTAAAAGTCATCGTTTTTGCCATGAGAGAAAAAATGAGTTAGGTTAACAATTTAAACATGATTGTGTTAGAACCGCCAAAATTCGGGAAAAGAATTCGGAAATCCTCTTATCAGGGCCTGCAATTTTGCTAAATGACGGCTTTTAACAAAAAAAGGCGGTTATCGGATCACTCGTTTGTCCATAAATCGAAACCAAAGTGGTGGCACCAGCGCTAATAAGATACTTGTAGGGTAGCCAAAGGGTAATTGCGGGCTTTCATCGAGATGCCGAAGAATTTGGTATTTTCGGGTAGATTTAAAGTGGTGATCGCTGTGGCGGGTAAGTTCGTATAGAAAGATACGACCAAGCTCATGATCGCTGTTCCAGGAGTGGCGTGGCGACACGGGTTCGGGGCGACCAGTTGGCAACATTTGGCGACGCAGGCCATAGTGTTCAATATAGTTCACCGTTTCCAAGAGTAAAAAGCCAATTACGGCTATGGCTATGGCGCCCAGCAAGCCTTTCCACCCCAAAAAGAAAAAAATGCCTGCGAGCCAAAGCGTTTGGAACAAGCTGTATCGGAGCATTGCATTTGACCAGGAGCTTTCTGGTTTACCTGCCTTTGTAAGTCGCTCGCGCTCCAAAGACCAAGCATTTCGCCAGCCGGCAGACACAGAGCGCAGCCAAAAACGGAATACGTTTTCACCCAGCCGCGCAGAAGCAGGATCTTCATCGGTGGCTACATTCTTGTGGTGGCCCCGGTTGTGCTCCACAAAAAAATGCTGGTAAAGCGTGGGTAAAAGCATGATTTGCGCCAGTATCTGTTCCGCTTTATTCGCCCGGTGGCCCAGTTCATGTGCGACGTTGATGCCACAGGTGCCTGCTACCACACCCGCCCCAAGCGTCAGTCCCAGCACTTCAGCAGCAGAAAGGGTTTGACTAGAAACCGTCCAAAGATACCAGCCCACAATGCCAAAAAGCAAGGGAGCATTGGCATACAGCAGGCAATCAAAAAACAGCCGTTGCGACCGGTCTTCTTCCAGGCTGTCTGGGACGTTTTCTTTTGATTCAGGGGTAAAAAGCTCAACAGCTGGCAAAATGCCAAACACAAGCACCAGCGTCAGCCATGACCATGCCCCCTGCCAAGCCAGGCCCAATAGCGCGGTGGCAGGTAATAGATAGGCGATTAGATATTTTAGATCCCTCATGTCGATTGGATATTTGTTTGGTTGGTTATCTGGTTATTTGTGGATTTGGTTATTTGGTGATTTGTTTCGCCTAAGCTTGGGATTAGTTTTCGGGCGTATTCGGAAATCTGTGTCAATTGCTGGTTATGCCCCATACCCATTCAGGGCAATTTCGTTGACTTAATTCTACTTTATCACTTTTGAAATTCATCAAATTTTTTGCCTGCGAATTGTCATGTCGCAGCGAAGCGTAGACATCTACACAACCCAAGTTTACCGAAATCTCTTTAGCAAAGGGATTCTAACCAGCGCCTGGGTTGTGTAGATGTCTACACTTCGCTGCGACATGACAATTCAACTTTATAGTGACAAAGTAGAATTAAGTCAGCTATATTGCCTTGAAGGGTAAGGGGCCTAACCGGCAATTGAGGCAGTTTTTTGAACACTCCTTTCAATTTTTTTTTCCTGAAACAATTGATACCAAGCCCTGGCACCTCAAATAACCAAATCCCCAAAAAAATCAATCCCCCCAACCCGGCTCATCTATCTCCACCGTGGGTTGTTTACGAATAATACCAAATTCCATTTCTTTTTGGCAAGAGCCACAAACGCCGTAGAGGTTGAGGGAGTGGTGTGAAATTTTAAAATTCAGCAGTTCACCCACCATGTCTTTGATTTGCTGCACACGGGGGTCGCAGAATTCAACCACCTTACCGCAGTGCGCGCAAATCACGTGGTCGTGCTGTTTGAACCCGTAGGATTTTTCGTACTGCGCCAGATTGCGGCCAAACTGGTGTTTTTTCACCAGATCACAGTTCACCAGCAGCTCCAGCGTGTTGTACACCGTTGCTCGGCTCACGCGATAGCTCCGGTTTTTCATGTGGATGTAAAGTGCTTCGGCATCGAAGTGGTCGGTGCGCTTGTAGATCTCCTCCAAAATGGCAAAGCGTTCTGGTGTTTTGCGGAAGCCACCAGTTTCCAGTTTGGCTGAAAAAATTTTGAGCACCTGCTGGATGAGCTCTTGCTCGTTGCGTAGAACTGACATTTTTGTGGATGGTTGTAGCCTGCAAAAGTAGGTAAATGCGGCCAAATTTCATGAATTTGTAAATACCCAAGGAAGAATTCCTAAGTTTGCCCCCATGCGCATAGAGTCTAAACTGCCCAATGTCGGCACCACAATTTTCACCGTCATGTCTGGCTTGGCCAATCAGGTTGGAGCCATAAATCTCTCGCAGGGCTTTCCGAATTTTAATCCTTCGGAACGGCTGCAACAGCTTGTGACGGAACACATGGCACGCGGAGCCAATCAATACGCCCCTATGCCTGGAATTATGCCGCTGCGTGAAAGAATTGCTGAAAAAATTGAGCTGATGTACGGAGCAAAGGTGAATCCCGAGACGGAAATCACCGTAACCGCTGGGGGTACACAGGCTATTTTTTGCGCCATTGCTGCTTTTGTTCGCCCAGGCGATGAAGTGATTTTACTTGAACCTTGTTATGATTCCTATCGCCCATCGGTGGAGACGGTGGGTGGTTTTCCGGTAGTGCACGCTTTATCTGCGCCAGACTACCACGTGGATTGGGAGGCTGTGGCGAAGCTCGTCACTCCACGCACCCGGATGCTGTGCATCAATACACCACAGAATCCCACAGGCACAATTCTCCGTGCAGCCGACCTGTTGAAAATTAATGAAATATTGCGCGGGACAGATGTGATTCTGATGAGCGATGAGGTGTACGAACACCTGATTTTTGATGGTGAAAAACACGCCTCTGCCCTGCTTTATCCAGAATTGTACGCCCGCACGCTGGCCATTTATTCCTTTGGAAAAACCTACCACAGCACGGGTTGGAAAACAGGATATTGTGTGGGTCCGCCCGAATTGACGCGAGAGTTCCGCAAGGTGCACCAGTTCAATGTGTTCTCCGCCAATCACCCGATGCAGGCTGCATTTGCAGATTTTATGGCCGACCCGGCAGAGTACCTCGGGCTGCCTGATTTTTACCAAAAAAAGCGCGACGTCTTCCTGCAAGCTATGTCAGCCACAAAATTTAGGCCCTTACATTGCGCCGGCACCTATTTTCAACTTTTCGATTATTCGGCCATCAGCAATGAACCAGACCTGGATTTTTGCAAACGCCTCACCACAGAATTTGGCGTAGCAGCCATTCCCGTCTCCTCGTTTTTTTCAGATTTAAAAGACGAAAAAGTGATTCGACTCTGCTTCGCCAAAACGGAGGATTTGCTGGAACAGGCGGGGGAGAAATTGCGGCTTGTTTGAATAACCAATTAATCAAATCCCATGGTGCTCTCCAAAATCAACGCCGCCATTGCCGACTATAAAAAGTGGCTCCTTGCGACCAAACATCATCCTTTTGTACACCAATGGGAATCCGTGCAGCACTTCCAGGATCACTGGGATTTGGGGGCGGCTGATCTAGCGACGATGTTCGAGGAAAGTTTCCACAACTCCGAAACCCGTCGCTTGTGGCAGACTGAAAACTGGCAGCCCAAGCGCATCATGGCCGAATTTTGGCGCTTTGATCCGCTTACTGTACGAATGATGTTCGACGATCTTTTCAACGAAACTCGCGAGGTAGATGGGCGCATTTCCCGCTTCATTTTTGGCTGCGATATGGTGTTGCGCGATTACCGAAGGGCCAAATCCACGAGCATAGAAAATAACCACGACCATGGTGATTTTCAGATGATTGCGCTTTATCTGGCGTTTCGTTACCCGGAATCCTACGCGCCGTATGATTTCGCTACGTTTCAAAAAGCCATGACACGTTTTGAAGCACGCGATATCCCACAATCCAATGATATCGCGCGCTATTTCAAAGTGTTACGAACGCTGATGACGTTTTTGGAAAAAGACGACGAAGTGGTTTCTGCCATGCAAAAGCATTTGAATCCTCGGCGGCATTTTCAAGGAAAAACGCTGCTGCTGGCGGAGGATTTTTGTCGATTTGTAGCTATGGCTGTTTAAAAACGAAGGTGTTTCATAATCGGGCCGAATCCCGATTACGAAACACCTCCATTTCAGCATAGAAAAATAGACTCGGTTTATTTACCGCTTCTGAATTTCCACCGCCTGAAACAACTGCCCGTTCTTGTCTTCAAAAGAAAGGACATAATTACCAACTGGCTGATTTCCAATGGAATAAGTATTATCCGAGGAATGCAAAAAACGCGCTACTTCACGCCCATCAATAGTGAAAAGGCGCATCGAAGCCACTTCATCAGCATTGGTCAGGGTGAAGAAATCTGTAGTTGGGTTCGGGAAAAGTTTGACATTGGCAGCAGGCAGTTCGTTCGTCGCTGTGAGTGTATTGTACGTGTAAATTGCCGTCAGGGTATCGGCTGCATTGTTCAGATTTGTGAGTTTGAGGTGCACAATTCCAGAGCCTGCTTGACCAGGAGCCGGGTCAAACATCGCGTTGTAAAAGTGAATAGTCATTTGGCCGAAGGAATCTTTTTGCAGTTGAAAAGACTTGGAGCTTACCCCAGGAAACCAGCATGTCACTGGATCACACACGGCAGTAGTGATATTTGGAGAGAGGTATACTTCGTTCCGCTCCCATTTGACTGTGATCGTACCGCTGGATACGTTTTTGATTTCACCGTGTGCCGGAGAATCATAAGTATCCATCGTGGTGATGGTGTCAGATGGGTTAGGATGAACGTGGTACGCAGATTGCGCTTCTGTGTTGGCCACATGGAAGAGTCCGAGGGCAAAAAAGAGGGAAAAGAGTAGATTTTTCATAACGGAAATGTCTCGCATTAGCAGGTTCGTGAAATAATTCAAAGATTTAAACAAAGGTACACCCATCGGCCCTTTGCCCCTACCTAATTTTGTTCGCCGTTACGGTTTTGTATCGAATCGGACAATATTAGCAAAATGAGCTGGAGAAAATTGTTGTTCCCTTTCTTATTCGTCGCCCTCGCATTTCGACTTTCGGCGCAATTGACCGATGGCTCGGTCGCACCTGATTTCATAGCGCAAGACATCATGGGGCAAACGCACCATCTCTACGATATCCTTGATTCTGGCAAAATTGTCATCCTGGAAATCAGCGCCACCTGGTGTCCGCCTTGCTGGGTTTATCATACCAGCCATGCTTTGCAAGACTTATATGCAGAACACGGCCCGGCGGGCGACGATAAATTGCGTATCTTTTGGGTAGAAGGCGACCCCGCAACCAACCTCAATTGTTTGTATGGCACGGCAGGTTGCAACGGCGGCTCGGCAGGCAATTACGTAGCCGGCACACCCTACCCGATTTTGGACAATTCAGCCATCGCGAACGATTACCAAATCACCTATTTCCCTTCCATTTTTGTCATTTGTCCCAACAAAATATCCTACGAAGTAGATCCGCTAAATACCGAAGGACTTTGGGCCAAAGCCAGCCAATGCCCTGTGGCACTAGGCACCAACAACGCGGGAATTTTCAAACACAGCTCAGGTACTGAGCTCCATGAACTTTGTGGAACACAAGACCTAGGCCCCAGCTTTGCTCTTACCAACCTCGGCAACGCCCCCCTTACCGCTGCTACGATCGAATTGAAATGGAATAACAATGTGGTGCAAACCCTCCAGTGGACGGGCAATCTGCCTACTTATGGAGAAGCCCCCGTCACCTTTGCAAATCAAAGCCTTAGCAATACGGGGATTCTAAAAACGACGATCACAAACATCAACAATGGCACGGGAGACGACGACTTTTCGAACAATGTCCACAACGATAATTTCAGCCTCGCCACACAGTTTAACACCACGCAAGTCCTGTTAAAAATCAGAACAGACAACTATGGCGAGGAGACTTATTGGGAGCTTCGGGATGATCTGGGGCTTGTGCTTGAGCATGGTGGAAATCAGGATATTGGACCCAATGGAGGCGCTGGTTTTCCGCTTGGTACACCCATTGGGCCGGGGACTTACCCAAGTCTTACCATCATTCGCGACACGCTCGAATTGCCTGCCAATGGCTGCTATTCCATCCACTTTTCGGATGCTTATGGGGATGGCATTTGTTGTGATTTTGGTACTGGCTACTATCGACTGTATAACTTTGACAACCCGGCAACGCCACTCATTTTTGGAGGAGAATTTGGGGCCTATTCCCGTCGGGCATTTGGTGCAGGCGCGGTTTCTGCTACTTCAGATTTGACACAAAACGTTGGTTTACAGTTATTTCCAAACCCAGCATCTGATTTTTTGAGGATTGAAATTGAAGCCATTCCAAACGTTGAAATTTCAGGCCATGTATTCAACTCGCTGGGCCAATTGCAACACGAATTCCCTAGCGAAAAGGCTGAAATTGGCGGCAATGATTGGCGCTTACCAGTTTTCAACTGGCCCTCAGGCTTGTATTTTTTACAATTGAAAATAGACGGAAAACAGATCACGAGGACATTTGTGGTAAATAATTAGAAAGAGTACACATTTTTCAGGTGAAATCAGCATGGAAATTCGTTGAACTCTTCACAAAAGAAAACTAAGTTAGCCCTGGAATTGCGTTTGAAGGCATCTATAGGCGAAATCTCGAAGCTAAACTAAGGAAAAACGTGGGTTGTCTTCCTGACGGGATCTGTCCGCATCAAGTGCGCTTTGGCAGCGTGCATGCCGTTTTGAAGTGCTTAAAAGGCATTCACGCCGCCAAAGCGCACTTGATTCGGACAGATCCCCTCAGGAAGACAACCCACGTTTTAGCCTGTTTATTCGAGTTATTGGCTGGTTTTTCGGTCAATAATATAGCATTGATTCCAAGGCAAGAAAATGTGTACCCTTTCTAAGTAAATAAATAAGAAATTTGGCCGTTGTTGTCCTACAATCGCAATGTTATGGCAACACCTTACCCTTTTTCCACCAGAAAAACCTTTTCCTGGCTAGCTGGCGTTTTTGTCCTGCTGTTTTGCTGTCGCCTTATTTATGGCTACTATTATCCGGGAACCACCAACAATACTGGTGGCAACTTCCTTGGCTCAGAGGATTTTTCAGTTTCCCGGAAAAATTACGCTTCCGAAAAAATCAAGGGCGAATCAGCTCCTCCGCAACAACAGCCTTCCTTACAAAGTCAGAAGTACGAAAAAGTTGCCACACTTCGGGGCAAAAGCAGTGAGTTTGAGGAAGACGATGCCCGATTGAAAGCGCAGGTCAAAAACTTTGGCGCGGTCATTCAATATGAACAAAACACGGGCAACCCCGGTCAGCGAACGCTGAATTTGCTGATTGGAGTCAAGCCCGAGCGCTTTGACAGTTTTTACACGGAAGCTCAGAAAATCGGGCAAATTTCGTCAAAAAGTATCACCAAAACAGATAAAACCAACGAATACCTCCAGCTCAACGCCAAGCGTATTTCCCTCGAAAAAACCAGAAATGCCCTGCTAGAACTTAAAAGTCGAGGCGGGCGTATTGACGAATATATCGGGTTAGAAAATCGCATTCTGGAAATTGAAGGCCAACTCCAGGAGCTCGGAGTACAAATCGGAGATTACGACGAGGAAAACGAGTTTTGTACGATCCGTTTCTCACTTTACGAGGGCGAACGAACGGATATCAGTTTAGCCCAACGGCTAAAAGTCGCGTTCGAATGGACTGCGCAATATTACCTTATGATGATGTTAGGATTAGTATTTGCCCTAGTGGCAGCAATTGTCTTGCAATCGATTGTGGAGAAATTGCGCAAGTAAATCGAAATTCATTTCGATCACACCACGTAAATCGAAATTCATTTCGATCACACCATGTAAATCGAAATTCATTTCGATCAAACCACGTAAATCGAAATTCATTTCGACCTCACCCTCTGTAAATCGAAATTCATTTCGATCCCACCATGTAAATCGAAATTCATTTCGATCACACCACGTAAATCGAAATTCATTTCGATCACCCTCTGTAA
>JBBQLD010000154.1:0-9709 GCA_038327555.1 Chitinophagales bacterium | reverse complement strand
TAATTTTTATTTCCAGTGACCGGGGAGTTAAAAATCTGCTGCCAAACCGTGTCCGACCAAGCATTTTCCATAAACAAATCCTTCGCCACCGAAACTTCAAACCCGGGTTGAGCAGCACTCAAGTAAATTTTGGACGAGGGCATTTTTTCCACCGTCAGAGTTTGTTGATAAAACGGAATCCAGGCCTGCAAACCCGCATGGTGCGCCATAATCTCACGCACGGTCAGGTCTTTTTTATTGGTCGTTTTCAATTCAGGAACATAAGCACTCATCGGTGCATCGAGCGAAACCTGCTGGGTTTCAGTGAGTTTCATCATAGAAATAGTGGTCGCCGCCACTTTCGTTACCGATGCCAGGTCGTAGATCGTCTCGTTCGTTACAGCCTGTGTTTGCTCGTAGGTAAAATGGCCATAAGATTTTTGCCACACTATTTTGTTGTCTTTTGCGACGAGGATTTGGCAGCCCGGAGCAGCGCCAGTGCCTACCATTTCTGACACAATACCATCCATTAAAGCGAGAGTATCGGTGCTCATCCCTACGGATTCTGGCAAGGCATAACCCAGTCGTTTTTGGAGAAATATTTTTTTCTTACCCAGCCCAAAACGCGCCCAAGGGGCCGCCGATACTGGCATAATCCCGTTCAAATCGTTAGTACCAAAAAGGCTTTGTGCGGCCAGTTGCTGCGCCATTGGATCCTCCGTGAAGGCCTGCAACATCAAAGGCGGAGCATCCATCCAGGCGTAGGTATAGGGGTTGCCAAAAACCGTGAGCGCAATGGTGTTTTTCTGGTTTACTTTTCGTAAAAAATCAAGTGTACTGTGCGTTAATCCGTAAATTGTATCTACGCCCGGCTCGGGATTTATAGCCTTGTTTGGCCGTGGTGTGGTTCGGATGCCATATAAGCCTACCAGCACCACATCATACTTGCGGAGCGAGTCCAATAGTGCAGTTTCCAGCGAATCGCTTACTTCTTTTGGCGTGTTGAAGTGTGTCATTGGGGCATATTGACCACAGTAGGCTTGGAATACAGTACGATTTGTGTCCCCGATTGCCAAAGTAGCAAATTTCAGGTTTTCCAAATTGGGGAATCCAATCAGATTTTTTTCGTCGCGCACCAACGTAAGGGCATTCCCTATGATACGATGTTTGAGTGCCAGGGCCTCGGGCGGATTCAGATCGCGGCGAAGGTTGGCCAATTCCACCCGTTGTGGCTTTGTCAGACCAAGACGATACTTGGCACGAAGAATACGTTTCACGCTAGTCCACAGTTGTGCACGATCAAGGGATCCGTTGGTCAGAGCGACTTGAATCGCAGCCATGGAAGCCCCAACATCTACAGGTAAAAGGATCATGTCGTTGCCTGCTCTGAAAGCTTCCACGTCAGCGGAACCATTGGGGTAATATTTTTTTACGCCCTCCATTTCCAACGCATCGGTGAAGATCATCCCCTCAAAACCCATCTCCTTGCGCAACAAATCCGTCACTGTGGCTCGACTAAGTGTGGTGGGGCGGTTCTCGCGAGGGTCCAGCGCATTCACCTGCAAATGCGCTACCATGATGGATCCTGCACCGTTTTTAGCCAACATTTTGAAGGGATAAAGCTCCAGACTGTCTAAGCGGGCGCGATTGAATGGAATCTGTGGCAGATCAAAATGCGAATCCATGTCTGTGTCGCCATGACCGGGGAAGTGTTTGACACTGGCCAACACCCCGCCGTCTTGCAAGCCGGACATATACTGGTAAGCCTTTGCAGCCACATTGTAGCGATCCTCCCCGTAACTGCGCTCTCCAATGACAGGGTTACCTGGGTTATTATTCACGTCGGCCACTGGGGCAAAGTTGACATGCACCCCCATTCTCAGGCATTCACGGGCTATTTCCCGGCCCATTTCATACAGCAGACGGTTGTCTTGGATCGCCCCCAACATCATAGCACGTGGGAATGAAATGGCATTGCCCTTGTAGCGCATGCCTACGCCATTCTCGAAATCCATGGCGATCATAAGTGGCAACCGGGGACTGGCTGCCTGATAGCGATTGGTCAGTTCTGCATGTTTTTCAGGCGTTCCCACATACGTTGGGTTGAAAAAACAGAGTCCGCCGGGCTTGTATTTTCGGATCAAATCTTCGACTTGGCGCTCATACACCGTGTCTTTGTCCGAATGAGCACGGAGCATAAACAATTGGCCCAAACGCTCCTCCTCCGAAAGCGCATTAAATACGGAATCTACCCATTTCCCCTCTTGTAGATCAGCGGACTGGGAAAGATTGGCGAAGCGCCTACTGTCGTTTGCAGCCAGGAGGATGAGGACACAAGAGAGGGCCAATAGCAGCGGTGTTTTTTTGGAAAGAGTGTTTGACATAGGGACAAAGATCGGGCAATGCCCTCTATTAGGCTCGTTCTGCCCATAGTTTTTCCACTTCTACTTAATTATTGGGATACTCATTGATCCAATGAAAGCCGCTATTTAGAAGCGTTTGTTTGGCATTGTATCCTGCACGGAGTGAATGTCAATTTGTTGAGCAAGGGAATCACCCTCCATTCAAAATCTTCCAAAGCAATTCCTTCATCAATTCCGCCTCCTCCGTGCCGTCATTGTGAACGCCCTTGGAGCGAAGGTCGTAGTCTTTGAGATGGCCGATCACCTGTGCGCATTGACTTGCAGAAAAATTGGCAGCCGCAGCTCTGTATTCTTTTAAAAACCAATCAGACCGCAATTCAAGCGCTTTTAGCACCTCCGCGTCCGATTGGCCCTTCAACGAATGAAGCATAAAAACCTTTGAAAAGTAGGCATAAAGGCTCGAAATAGTAACAATCAAGGGGTTTTTCTTGATGTTTGCGGAAAAGTACTGCTGGATTCGGGCTACTTTGGTGCGATCACGCGTGGCAAGTGCTTTTTGCAGCTCGAATACATTGTAGTCCTTACTGATGCCGATATTGTCTTGAATGTGGGCAACCGTGATGGCCGCTCCAGCAGGAAGATTGATCGCGAGCTTATCCAGTTCGTTGGTAATTTTGGCCAGGTCAGTGCCGAGATACTCGGCCATGAGCGCGGCAGCCGATGGTTCGATGCGCTGTTTTCTGGCTTTACAAGCACTCGAAATCCAATCGGAAATTTGATTGTCGTAAAGTTTTTTGCTTTCAAAAAAGACAATGTTTTTACCGCCCAGTGCTTTGCCAAATTTCGTGCGCGCATCTATTTTTTTGTGCTTGTAACTCGCCACAAAAATTGTGCTGGGCATCGGATTTTCTACATAGCTGGCCAATTCCGTCAGACTTTTCATTTCCTGAGCTTCCCGCAAAATGACGACCTGCCGCTCGCTCATCATCGGGTACCGACGCAGGTGATCGAGCAGGTTAAGATGGTCTACCTCTTTGCCATATAAGATGGTTTGGTTGAAGCCCCGTTCTGATTCGGGCAAAGCCTTTGCCTCCACTGCATCAGCAATTTGGTCAATGAAAAACGGCTCTTCACCATGGAGGAAATAGACCGGGGCAAATCGGCCCGATTGGATGTCGCGGAGAATTTCGTCGGCAGTCATAATTTGTGTCAAAAGTACAGCGACAATTTGAAATGTCACCCCTTCGAGGGAGACTATCAATCACTTCGAGAGAGACTATCAATTAATGCAGAACATTGAGACCTTTGCCCAATGAATTCCACAGAACGCAATACCGAAATCATCCGCAAGGAAGCCCAGCGGTTGGGCTTCGAATTCGTTGGTTTTGCCCGGGCCGAACGCCTCGAAAATGAAGCCCGAAACTTGGAAAAATGGCTTTCCAAAAATGCCCATGGGCGCATGGCCTACATGGAAAATCATTTTGACCTGCGCACTGACCCTACCCTACTCGTGCCTGGTGCAAAAACGGTTATTTGCCTGACCTTCAACTATTTCACCCCGGAAAAACAGTCAGATCCCGAAGCACCAAAAATTGCTACTTACGCCTATGGAGAGGATTATCATCATGTGGTAAAGGACAAATTGAAGCTCCTGCTACAATTCATTCAAGCAGAAATTGGTGCGGTGGACGGACGCTGTTTTGTCGATTCCGCCCCGGTCATGGAGCGCGAGTGGGCAAAACGTGCAGGATTAGGCTGGAATGGACGCAATACCCTCACCATACACCCCAAACGTGGCTCCTTTTTCTTCCTTTCTGAAATCATCTGCGACCTCCCCCTACTTTATGACGACCCCATTCGCGACCATTGTGGCACTTGCACCCGTTGCATTGATGCCTGTCCGACAGAAGCCATTAGTCCGGAAGGGTATTTTTTGGATGCCACACGCTGCATCTCCTACCTGACTATCGAGTTGCGCGACGAAATACCTGCCGAGTTCAAAGGGAAAATGGACAATTGGATGTTTGGCTGCGATGTATGCCAGGAGGTGTGCCCCTGGAATCGTTTTAGTGAACGACACACAGAACCTGCCTTTGAGCCACACCCCGATTTGCTCAACCTCACCCGAGGCGATTGGCAGGAGTTGACCGAGGAGGTTTTTGGTAAAATTTTTAAAAAATCGGCAGTAAAACGAGCAAAATTCGATGGCCTCAAGCGGAACATTGGGTTCCTGTAGCGCGAAATTTATTTCGCGAACCACTAGCGAAATTTATTTCGCGAACCACCAGCGAAATTTATTTCGCGAAGCATTAGCGAAATTTATTTCGCGAAGCATTAGCGAAATAAATTTCGCAGAGTATCCGCGAAATGAATTTCGCGCTACATTAAAATCGCCCTAAATTTCTCCGTAGCAATCGCCCGGTGACTAATCCGATTTTTCACCTCTTCCCCCAGCTCGGCAAAAGTCTGATCAAAACCTTCTGGCACAAAAACAGGATCGTAGCCAAACCCTCCAATGCCCTGTTTTTCAGTGGCAATTTGGCCTGTACAAATACCTTCGAGCAGGGTTTCCTTCCCATCAAACAACAAGGCAATGATGGTGCGGAAACGAGCACGACGGGAGTCTTTTCCCTCCAGGTTTTTGAGCAAAAGTGCCATGTTCGCGTCCGGGTTTTTGGCCTCTCCGGCGTACCGGGCCGTGTGCACACCTGGAGCACCGCCGAGCGCCTCTACCTCCAGCCCGGTGTCTTCCGAAAAGCAATCATAGCCATATTTTTCTTTTACATAGCGAGCTTTCAGGAGCGCGTTGCCTTCGAGTGTAGGCTCTGTTTCTTCAATCTCTTCGAAGCACCCGATGTGTATCAGGGTTTTAATTTCAAACCCGGGCCCGAGAATTTGTTCAACTTCTCGGGCTTTGTGGGCGTTGTTGGTGGCGAAAACCAGGGTATGCATGCGCTATATTTTTAACTTTGGAATGGCAATTTAAGAGCAGTTTTCTATCTTTCGCCGCAATCCTACAGCAATATTATGAAAAAACTCGTTTTAGTAGCCTTACTTTTTTCGTCTCTTTTTTTCAAACTCTCTGGCCAATCCTATACTCCAGGCCAATCCTATTTTGGGACAAATGGCTATGTGGAATATTTAGCTGGCAATTTACCCATAATCCTGACTGCGCCACATGGAGGCCTGTTGTCTCCGGCAAGTATCCCTGATCGTGATTGTGTAGGCTGCAGCACAGTCAATGATTTTAACACACAGGAACTCGCGCGTGCTTTTGCCGAGGCCATTCACGCGCGTACAGGCTGCTGGCCACATATTATTTTCAACAAATTACACCGCCGAAAACTGGATGCTAATCGAGATCTACCAGAAGCTGCCGATGGCAACCCTCAAGCTGCGATGGCCTGGGGTGAATTTCATGCTTTTGTGGAAGCTTCAAAAAATCAGCTGCTGCCCAACTTTGGCAAAGGATTTTATATTGATTTGCATGGTCATGGACACAGTATTCAACGACTCGAATTGGGTTATCTACTTTCCAAAACCGAATTGCAACTTGCTGACAGCGTGTTGAATGGGCCTATCTATGTGAACCAAAGCAGCATTCGCCATTTGGCTAATAACAATGGAATGGACCTTACACATGCTGACCTTTTGAATGGCTCCCTCAGCCTTGGTACGCTCCTTGCCGAACGTGGTTACCCAGCTACCCCAAGTGAGTCAGACCCTTATCCAGACATCGATGAGGATTATTTCAACGGAGGCTACAATACGGCTCGACACAGCTCCTACCCCGGTGGCACTTTGGATGGTTTGCAAATAGAATGTAATCGACAAGGCATTCGCGATTCGATGCACAATGTGCTGCGTTTCGCAGATTCGCTCTCCGTAACAATTTTGGAATATTTAGGCATTCACTACTTTGGCAATGCCAACGAAGCGCTCTGCCCTACGGATACAGCTTCCCCAGAACCACCCGCTTCGGGCTTTTGGGAGCTCTACCCAAGTCCTTATTGTGTCAATTTTTTTGTTAAATTAAAAACAAATGCTCCTGCCGGAAATTGGGTGTGTGAAGTGTACGATTTTTACGGAAATCTACTAAGAATGAATACTTTGGAACATGATCAGACCATAGAAATAGCACCGAGAATCCCGAAAAGTATGTTTGTTGTGCTCCGCCGAGATGGACAGCTTGCAGCAATACAAGTGGTATTACGCTTTTGCAGATGAATGCTGTGCTTATTTTTGCTCGATGAAATTTAGTAGCCCCTATATGACCAACCAAAATCGACTGACGCATGCTGGAACTTCAACCCATCGATCGCAAAAGCGGGCTTACCCGCGAAACCTTTGCGAAAGCATATTTAGCGCAGCACAAGCCAGTAGTTTTCACTGATCTCACAGCCAACTGGCCAGCCATAAATAAATGGACGATTGAGTATTTCAAAGAAAAATATGGAGACTTGGTTGTGCCCGTTGTGTCGAATAATTTCTCCCGACCAGGCAAAGGCTATCTCTCGGCAGACATGCGTATTACCTTCCGCGAGTATCTGGAACTCCTCGAATCAGGGCCTTCCGATCTGCGCATTTTTGCCTGGAATATTTTTTGGAAAGCACCTGAATTGCGGGAAGATTTTGCCATACCTGATATCATGGACGGCTTTGTGAACGAACTACCCTTCCTGTTTTTTGGCTGCGAAGGCTCCAAGGTTACGCTTCACTATGATGTGGACATGAGCCACGTTTTCCTCAACCAAATCTATGGCAGAAAACGCATCATTCTTTTCCCTCCAGATCAAAGTAAACAGCTTTACCATCTGCCGTTCACGGTATCGAGTCACGTTAATATCCTAGACCCTGATTTTAAAAAACATCCAGCACTTAAATACATAAAAGGCTTAGAAGTGATGCTCATGCCGGGAGAAACGCTTTTTATTCCACGTGGTTATTGGCACTATATCGAGTATACAGATGGCGGATACTCTATTGCCCTGCGTTCGTTCGACTCCTTTTTGTTCAAAATTCATGGTCTTGCCAGTATCACTAAAAATTATGCCGTAGATCGACTTATGAATCGTTTTATGGGAAAGCACTGGTACAACATGAAGGTTCGGATTGCGGCGCGGCGTGCAGCAGAAGTGAAGGCGTAAAATTAAACATGAGTCATTCCCCCTGCCACTAGTTCCCCATCAATTGTTGATCCATTGGTTCTAGTTTTACCCCCATTTGCTGCGCTTTTTGGTAATCTTGCTGTGCACCAGCCTTGTTTCCGGCTTGTGCCTTTGCGCGGGCGCGCTCCAGATACGCAATGTTGAGCTTGGGATTGAGTTGTATGGCGCGATCAAGCGAGCTTATCGCATCTTCGTTTCGTTTGAGCAACCGTTGCACCATGCCGCTCTCATACCAAAAATTGAAATTATTGGGCTCGTATTTCAGGTATGACTGATAGTCAGCAAGGGCTTTTTCGTATTGCCCGGTATTCAGGTATGCAATGGAGCGATTTGCGTAGGCATTTTTGTTCTTTGGATCAAGCTGGATAGACTCCGAAATGTCGCGAATACTGAGTTCATGCAGTCCAGACATGCCATAAGCTGCGCCACGATTGCTCAGTGCCTCGCTTTTTGATTCCGGGGTAATTTTTGACTTAGTGAGTGCCTCGGAGTAGTCTTTGATCGCTTTTTCAAGCAGTACTTTTTCCTGGTTTTTATACTTCCCCGAGCTTGCCATGTCGAAATAGGTTTTACCCCGACTATTCAGCAGTTCAGGATTTCCAGGCTCCATTTCCACTGCTTTGGTGTAATCTTTGAGCGCACCCTCATAGTCACCCCGTTCATTGCGAATGTATTGACCTCTATTCCAATAGGGCAAAGAACTCCGCTCTTTGTTGCCTTCATCGAGGGTCATCACATGCGACCAGAGGGTATATCCATCCTTCCAGATGCCCAGTTGACGTACGGTCCAGAGTCCACAAATCAAAGCGACCACCCCAATGACAACCTGTACAGTGCCTTTGGAGCCTTCCTTTTTCGAATAAATATCAACATAATATGCTGCAACGGCGAACAGGCCGAAATACGCCACATAAGTAAAACGATCTGCCAAAAAGCCTTGCCCGGCTGCAAAAATTTGAAGCAGAAACATCACATTGAAAAAGAAAAACGCCACACCAAACACCCAGGTACGCATGCCTTTTTTCCAAGCCCACCACATGGCTATACAAGCCGCCAAAAAGCCTAGTGGAGCAGCATACACCGTCCAAGGCAAATATTTTGGATAGGCATACAGGGGCGACATTGGCCAAGGGAAAACAACTTTATAAATATAAGTGCAAAACGAGTAGGCGCCAATACACAAGCGATCCAGAAAGTCGAAATTCGTAATAGAATCGTCGGTAGAACCTTGCACCCGAAGTGTATGCACATTGATCAGACCAATCAGGAGGGAAATGAGCCAAAAAGGCGTTTTCTCCAAAATCAGTTTAAAATTCAAAGGCCTGCGAAACCAAAAGTCCAGCGCCAGCATCGAAAGTGGGAGCGTAACCGCCTGTACCTTGGAGAAGCCAGAAAGCAAAGCCAACGTTATCATAATCGCGTAAGTAGACCAACCCGGCCCCTGTTCATAGGACACCTGGGCATTCTCCTCCGATGTTCTTTTGGTCTGATACAGCCACTTCACATAATAGACCAGCGCAGCAAAAAAGAAAACCGCAAAGAGTACGTCTTTGCGCTCGGTAGCCCAGGCCACCGATTCCACGCGCATGGGGTGAATACCAAACAGCAGCCCACCGGCAAACACGCCCCAGCGCCCAATTCCCATGGCCCACAAGAGTTTCATGACAAAGAAAACCGTAAGCAAATGCAGCAATAGATTGGTGAAGTGGGTGAGTGCAGGACTGAATTCGCCGCCGTTCAGCGATTTTTCCACCGCAAACGTGAGAATAGGCAGTGGGTTATAGTTGCCAATAACATTGCCTTTTTCGATGTCGAAAATATTGGAAATCGTGGTTCCCCAGGACTGGCCTTTGCCCACGAACTCGAGGTTAGGATTCTCTGTGATATTTTTGGGGTCGTCCCAATTGACAAATTCGTGCCGAAGCGTGGGGAGGTAGCAGGCAGCCGTAATGGCGAGCACAACTATGCCCAGGGTAAGCCAATTGCCTTCGCTGTTGCCAGATTTTGAGGCTTTTACAGGCTTTGGAAGGGGCTTTTTGGGGCTTGCGGGAGTGGGCTTTTTAGCCATTTTGTGGAGTATGTTTTTTTGAACGTGCAAAAGTAGAAATTATACCGCGCTCCCTAGTTCTACTTTGTCAGATTAGCCCCAGCGCAGCGAAATGTAGCCCTAATCTTTGGCTGATGTTGCTAAGCGGCTGA
>JBBQLD010000153.1:0-9730 GCA_038327555.1 Chitinophagales bacterium | reverse complement strand
GTCCGGGCAAACGTGAACGCATTGTTTTAGATGATGAATCGTACAAGGTGTTGAATACGAAGCTAAGTTTTTCGAAGGCAGAAATACTGGAGGAAGTGGAAAATCATCCAGAGCGTTTCAGCCCGAACGTGATACTGCGCCCGCTTTTTCAAGAAACTATCCTTCCCAACCTTGCTTATGTCGGCGGCGGCGGCGAGTTGGCCTATTGGCTGGAACGAAAGTCGCTGTTCCAACATTTTGGGATACCGTTCCCGATACTCGTGCGGCGGCATTCCGTGATGTGGCTCGACCGTGATGCTGGGAAAAAATTGGTGAAATTTGGGTTCTCGCCAGCCCAGTTTTTTGGCGATACCGATGCACTTATTCGCAGTTTTGTGGATCAAAATGCTGCTGGAGAAGTGAGTTTAGCGTTGGAAATCAAGGCATTGAAAAGCGTTTTTGAGCAGGTTGCAGCAAAGGCTTTGGCCATTGATCCTACCTTGGAAAAAGCAGTTTTGGCCGAGTCTGTGAAAGCTGTCGGGGGACTAGAGCAGTGGCAGGGCCGCCTCCTGCGTTCGGAAAAACAGAAACACGAAACGACAATCAATCAACTTCGAGGCTTGAAAGAAAAGCTGTTCCCGGCAGCCGGGTTACAGGAGCGGCATGAAAATTTTCTGCCGTATATCATGAAATATGGGGATGGATTTCTGGAGACTTTAAAGGAGAATTTTGCGCCTTTTAATCCTGGTTTTTTGATTTTGGAGGAGGATTAGGAACCCATATGGGTACAGATATTTTTCAATTAGAAAGGGTACACATTTTCTTGCCTGGAATCAATGCTATATTATTGACCGAAAACCAGCCAATATCTCGAGTAAATAGGCTAAAACGTGGGTTGTCTTCCTGACAACCCACGTTTTTCCTTAATTTAGCTTCGAGATTTCACTCGTAGACACCTTCAAACGCAATTCCAGGGCTACCTTAGTTTTCTTTTGCGAAGAGCTCACCGAATTTCCATGCTGATTTCATCTGAAAAATGTGTACCCTTTCTAATTTTTCAAGCCTAATCTGACAAAGTAGAACTAAAATCCCCAAAAATTTCTCGAAATCCAAAAGACCATAATGACCACCAAAGCTACTAAGGCTGCTTTGTAGCCATACCATTTCCTGCGAACCACGAGATGCGCCCGCCCCCAGGCCGTGTATTCCAACACCAACCCGAAACAGACGTAGGGAAAAGCCAATACAAGAAGAAAGTTCAAACGAAGGGCTTCCAATATATTCCCATGAAGGAACTGATGCACAGCACGTTGCGATCCACAGCCGGGGCATTTCCAGCCGGTAAGCCATAAAAAAGGGCACTTTGGGAAGAAATGCTGCGCGGGGTCTAGAAAAAAATATACCCCAAGCAAGCCCGCGACCAGAAGTGCCCCTGTGAAATTAAAATTCTTGTGGGTCAAGTCCTCCATTTTTGGCTACGAAGAAAAACATGCCAGCGAGGACAATCAAATACAGCGAAAGCCCGACAATGCCGATCCAGAAGCCAATCATAGTCCATTTTTTAGCTTCGGAAGATGCTCTTTCTGCGCCGTCCTGGTCGCCAGAATTGAATGCGGATTCCACTTTGGCGGCGTGTACAATCCCGACTATACCAAAAGGCAAACAACAGAAAAGTGTGACCAGAATGGATTCTGCCAGATAGGTCTTGGGCGGAGAAGTCCGCATAGGTTGGTCAAGCATAAGGTTAAAACTTTTGTTAGAAAAATAGCGCTCAGGAATCAGTTGAAAGTCACAAGTAATTGTACCCCAGTTCCTAACGAAATGCCCCATGGCCTACATTAGTTCCCGGCAGCCTTTCGTAGCGTCAAAAGGTGTTCCAGTTCAGGGTGTTGTTTTGCCTTTTGTGCAGCTTTCCATCGTTGAAAGTTTTCTTTCCAAAAAACGGATGCCCAGACTAAAAGTGGGAGTAGCAAAGCTAAAGTAACCAACCAAGGTGCCCCGAGCAATAATCCGGCAAAAAGCATTCCGCCGGAATAGATCCCCCCAACCAAGACCACTAGACCCATGAGTACACTGGTATAGAACTCTCGTTTTTTTACAAATTTTTTGGCTCCCCGATACACTAGCCAACGAACTGGCCAGCCTAGTAAAAAACCCAGCAGCGCGATCGGTGAAGTTAGGATTAAAAAGAAAAGTCGTTCAAACCCTGCCTGAGCTGGATGCGTTACGGCTTCATCCTTCAAACCCGCTTTTTCAAGGGCAGAGAAGTAGCGAATCGTACGTTCCCGGAGCGCATTTTTTTCAGGTTCAGGCATTTGATTGAGCTGGTCTAACAAGGCTTTTTCACCCCAAAAACGAGCTGCCTGATGTTCCACTATAGGTAGGAATTCTGCTGGGTGGTCATTGCGCCATAGTATAAGGCGTTGTTCTGCCAGCGCATCGTCGGCACGATCCTGTATATCGTAGCAAATTGATTTTAAAGCCTTTAGAATATCCCGGCACAATTGGTTGATGGCAAGATTTGGGTTTTGCTCGTAGGTTGGCCAGTAGTCTTTGATAAACAAAGGGTCTCCAACAATGATTTTTGCCTCATCTCGGGTACGGTCGCCGTACATGTAATTGCAGCCTACGGGCACCACCTGCAAATCTTCTAATCGGTGCTTGGCATAAGTGCCAAAAGCAATGCGGGCGATACCTTTTTGAAGGGGCAAAACCCGTTTGTCCAGGTGGTGTTCGCCTTCCACAAAAATATTTACGGTTACGCGTTTGAGCAGCTTGTTCTGGCAATATTCAAATACTACATCATTGCGATCGCGGCCTTGATAGCCATCCCGTTGACGGAATACGGGAAACATGTTGCAACTCTCTAACAATTTACGAAAGAAGGGCTTGCGAAAAATATCTCCTCGTGTCATGTTGTACACAGGCGGAGCGAAAAAAGTGGTAAAAAAAATTGGGTCAATAAATGCCGTGGGATGGTTGGCGGCGATGAGGACAGGGGTGTTGGGCTTCACTCCTTGGCGGTTGTGCAAATAGATCTTGCGAAACAACAGCAGATACACTACCTTGATAAATGGAGTGAGGAGTAAATAAATCCAGCCAGTACTTTGGCGCGCAAGTCGATAATCCATGCGGCAAAAGTAGGAAATGGCAACAAATGATCCTTTTAAAAAAGAATCACTTTTCCGCGACCTTACTTTCAAAAAGGGCAAGAATAATATTGCCCATATAAACGCCTAATGCAGATTCTACCAAAGTAAGGAACATGGTCATATCTTGAAAATTTAAGACATTGGGCGCCAGTGCTTTAAGCATAATGAGGGTGAGGACAATCACAAAGTGACCGTTTACGAGCCACTTCACCAAGCCATTGATGGGGGTTTCGTTTTGGCCGTTGAGGTTTGGCTCCGTAATACTACGCCCTAAAAAGCGAAAAACAGCCCCGCCATAAAGTGCGGTAACTGGTGCTAAAACACCCATAAGCGAGGTAAACTCTTCAAAATCGAATCCTCGCAAAATGTACAGCACACAGGCAGCCCCAATGAGCAGAAAGTGGTATACCAAAATCAGCCTTGCGATACGAGTTCGAGGCGAGAGTGGCGCGGCTTTGGTGGCCGGAGCGGTGGAGTTGGTTGTTGCGTCGGTAGCCATAGTGGCCATAGTCGTTGAGTTGGTAGATGTCATCCTTGGCGAAGGTAATCCAACATTTTTTTAAACAATCGTTTTTGGTACTCGTCAAGGCTGGATTTGTAATGAAGTTCCATGTCCTTGTAGTCGTTCTTTCTAGGAGGAAAAATGATGCCAGAGCCGTATTTTCCCTGAAATTCCCAAGAAAGTTCCACATCATTGCCTTTTTGAAGGCCTTTGACGTATATTCTGTGGTATTCAAAAAAGCCGTCAGGGCAAATCTCATAATTTAGGTGCGACACTTCCAACACAAATTCGTCGTATGCCGTATAGGAAGAATCCACTTTTGCCCGCCAAAGTACGGGTGTCCCTTTATCTTTGTAAGTGCTAACGAGCCAACGTCGGGCTTTGGTACACACCTGCCCCAAGTTTTTGTCACGGAGTAGGGTGATATTGTCCCCGGAATTAATGCCTTGCATGGTAGAAGGGAGGCTTATCTCCAGCACTGCGCCAGAACGGATGTTGCGTTCTTCCACCGGGATGCGCCCGTTTTTGCTGTACATCTTTGCCTGAAAATGTGCCGGATCATGGCATCTGAGCACTACAACGGCTTGTTCTTCATGTATTTCAGCAAGAAATGCCCACTTATGGAGTAGCCGCTCATGAAAATGTTGACCATTTACCATCCGATTGGCGCGTTCGAGGCCTTGCCAGGCGCATTGCAAAGAATCGCAAGTACGTTTTCCATTGTAAGTAGGCCGCAAAAAAAGAGTCACTTTTTGAGCACTTACCGACACGCTGTCTGCACGAAGAATGTGTCCAAGATGGTTTTGGCGTAACCACCCATTAAACTCTGTTTTTTTCTTTTGGAAAAAAGCCTTGTCAACCCTCAAATCTTGCGCTTGTGCGGCGAAGGAAGGGAGCAGGAAGAGTAGAAAAATTACCCGAAAGGGGCGAAGAAGCATCGCAGGAGGTTTTGTTCGAGTGTATTACGATGGAAGAGATCGGGTTATTTTTGAAGGTTTCACGATTTAACTTTTGACCTTCTTTCTAATGTTAAGTTTTGTGGCACTTGGCGAGGTTTTCGCCAACGCTAACAACTACCCGGTTCTAAACTCGGAAACTTTTCTTTTTTGTAAACGCAGAAATTGAGCGGGGCACGGACCTTGGCTCTGCTTTCATTGCGAATCTCGATTATGAGACACCCGCTTGAATATCGGCCTAAATCAAGCGAGCCGTCTCGTTACTTCGAGGCGGCTCGCTATGTTTTTAAAGCTTGATTTTTGATTTTTTTGGGCAAAATCGTCTGGATCGACGCGTATATGTCTTTTTAATTCGTAAATTCTCAAGAAGCCCCTCACTCCCGCCGCAATGCCTCCACCGGATCCAATTTGGCTGCTTTAATCGCCGGATAAGTCCCGAAAATGATTCCAATAATGACCGCCACCGTGGCGATAATGAAAAACGTATTCCAGGTCAGCACTGCACTAAACGGTACGTCTGCAAAAAAGCGAATAATCGGGATGGCCGCCATCGCAAAACCTGCGCCCAGTAACAAACCAACCAAACTTCCAAAGGCAGAAACCGTAATAGATTCGGCCAGGAACAGCCGCCGGATATCGCCTTTTTTGGCCCCGACAGCCTTGCGAAGCCCAATTTCAGCGGTTCGCTCATTGACAGAAATAAGCAATACGTTCATTACACCAACGCCACCGACAACCACAGAAAGGCCAATAATCAGTCCCATGATGATTCGGAAAATGAGAAACCCTTTGGCGGTTTGATCAATCCAAAAATCCTGGCTGAGCACGGTGAAATCTTTGTTTTGCTCCCCATATTCCTGTTTAATCCAGGTTTCGAGTTGGGTTTTGAGGACGGGTACATCCTCCGTTTTCGCTACTTCAAAAAGTAGGGTAGGGGGCGATCGGTGCAAGTCTTCATTGGAAAGCAGCGAAATGGGGATGTAAGCAGTTGGCGGCACCTCGGCTCTTTTGTCTTTCACTACCCCAACAATTTGCAAAGTATGGCCAAGTACCGTGAAATTTTTTCCCAACACGGAATTCAGGCTGTCAGTACCTGCAATGAGTTTAGCCAGGAGGGTGTTCACCACCGCAATCCGCTCCCGGCCACTAAATGCTTTGGCGGAAAACAATTGGCCATGGGTGAGGATGGTATCGCTGGGCGGTTTTTCAGCGATACACTGAATCATTGCGCCAAGGGTAGAATCTCTACCAGTTACCCGGATTTCCCGATTGTAACTGTTGTGGAGACTTGCCCGGGTAACGAGCGGAGCATTGGCTCGAAAACGAGCATAATGGTCATAGTCAATGACTTGGAAGGTGTCTTTCCGAACAGATATATTGTTGATAAATTTGTCTGTCTCCGTATTCACCACGATCGCATTGACACTGGTTTGGGTAGCGATTTGATCTCGGGCAAATTTTTCCAGTCCGTCAATCAAGGAAAAAGTGGCCACCAAAGCCGCCACGCCAATAATGATGCCCAGTACAGAGAGCAGGGTATGAAACAAATTTGCCCGGATATTCTGGAAGGCAAGGCCAAAGGATTGTAAGGTGTTGCGCAGCATAGCTTAATTTGTTTTTGCTGTGCGAAACAAGGGGAATACCACAGGCTATTGGGCGGTTTTCGATGAATGGGCAACAAATACTGATAGGATGGGGAGTGAACCCGATGCGGTGGATGATTTTATTGGATTTTGATGGACGAATGTTGTAATCGAAAGACTTTATTGGAAAATACTACTAATTTTGAACCACTATTCAAAAAAGTACCTAAAAGACTTTAATTTGCACAAACACGCCCTACTTGCCCTTGCCGGAATGCTCCTGCTCTCGCAAGGAACCCTACCCGCACAACATACCGCATACCTGCCGAACCCAACCTACAATCCGCTAAAAGTCAGGCTTAATCTGATTATACTTCAGCGGAAAAACGGCGCTGGAAACTTTCAAGACAATGCCGTCGATCGCGGTTTTCTGCGCAACATGATCAACGTCACAAACGGCGTTTATGCAGACCTGACCAATAGAAACGAAGAATATTACCCAGGACAAAACTTGCCGTTTTTGTCCAATGCTAAAATTGAGTTCATACCCAATGTTATTTTCAGACAGGATGAAGTGGGTTGGAACAACCGCAACGACACCAACTGGGCAGGCGTTCCCTATCTATCCGGCTGGTATTTAGACTCCCTCGACCAACAGATCTTTGGCATCGATACCTTGCCCAAGGCCATCAATTTGTATTTTACCACAGACGGACAGCTTCACGAGCAAATGGTGGTTTTGGGCACTACTACGGATTACGATCACTTGGTCTTTTTCAAACAACACGCAGCCAGTGAAATACCCGCATTGCAGTCCAGGGCCCAACCTTATGGCAAATACCATACGATGCGTTGTCATATTGGCAATGTGTGGCTAAAACTTTGGTGGAAACGAAAAGTGCTGCATGAAGAGGATTGGACTATGGAATATGAGGTCGGCGAAAGCATTGCCCACGAACTCGGACACCTCATGGGGCTGAACCACACCTTTGATGCTCAAAAGCACGCCTTGATGCGCACCAAATTTGGCGGCTTACGCGATTATTTGACCACCAAAGAAATTGCCACCATCCATCAAATGTTTGGGTGTTACCCCTCCTTATGGCAGTTCGTGCCAGACAGCATCACGTATGGCAGCCCCAAAGCTGATTGGGTCATTGCGGATGACGCTACCTGGGCACAGGACAGACGCCTTTACGCCAATATCATCATCAAAACTGGCGCTACCCTGAGCATCACCAGCGAAATCATACTACCACCAGAGGGAACCATTGTCATCGAACCCGGTGCAAGCCTGGTAGTCAATGCTGGGCTCCTGCGACGGGTAGGTACCCAGGCACCTGATATGTATGGTAAAATTGGGCCAGTAGACCGCAGGCCGAATATTGCTTCTCCTTACCTTTGGGAATCACCCGATTTGGATCAGACAGGCATCGTGCGCTTGATGGAGAACGGCCAAATAGAGCGTGCAATCCTTGATTCCAATGCCAGAAAATAGGCTCTAACTAAGGGATGCTCCAATCATCTGTGTGTTGAACTGCTCCTTATAAGAACGGATTTGCCGATACTGGCAAATTTTCTATCCGACAAATCCCAACCTTTTTGGACAAATAGCCTTTCTTTGGGGCAACTAAAATCTTGTATTCCTCACCCATCGCCCCATCATTCAAATAAATATCTGTACATGAAAAACGCTACTTGCCTTCTTTTACTTCTTTTTAATGCATTAAATCTATTTGCACAAGCGCCATTAGCCCAGCGCCAACCCGGTGTAATGCTGATCCAGCTAGTGCCAGGTTCAAACCTTCAAACGGCCCTTTCGGAAATCAACCGAAATACGGACAACACATTTTCACTGAAAAAAAATGTTGCAAAAAATTGGGGCATTTTCTCCCTGCAATTTAATGAAAATCAAGACAATAGCGAGCAATTGCTCCGCTTAATTCGACGCTTACCAAGTATTCAGTCTGCCCAATGGAACTACAAGGTGGAAGATCGCTCGGTGGAACCCAACGACACAGAATGGTGGCGTCAAGGTGATATGACCTTAATTAATGCCCCTGATGTTTGGGAAACTTCTACGGGTGGTCTTACGCCAAACGGAGACACCATTGTGGTAGCTGTGCTGGAAAAAGGTGCGCTGCTTACCCACCCCGACCTTGCGCCAAACCGTTGGTGGAACTGGCACGAAATCCCCAACAACGGAATTGACGATGATGGCAACGGCTTTGCAGACGATTTTGGTGGCTGGAATCCGCAAACCCAAGCGGACGACCTGGGTACTAAAGCTTTTCATGGTACTGCTGTGCATGGCATTATTGGCGCAAAAGGCAATAACAACCTTGGGGTCACAGGGGTGAACTGGAATGTCAAATTAATGAACGTTTCCGGTATTGATTATGAATCTGATATCATTGAAGGCTATGATTATGTGGCCAATATGCGCAAACTTTACAATCAAACCAATGGCGCGAAAGGTGCATTTATAGTGGCTACAAATGCCTCCTTTGGTTTTAATAATTGGAGGGCAGCAGAGCACGCCATGTGGTGCGCGGTGTATGATTCGCTTGGGAAACTCGGAGTTTTGAGCGTTGGTGCTACTGCGAATCAAAATATTGACGTAGATATTGAAGGAGATATGCCAACCACTTGCACCAGCGAATATCTCATTACGGTGACGAATATTCAAAAATCGGGCGCTAAACAACAGGGAGCGGCTTTTGGGAGTATTTCTATTGATTTGGGCGCGCCTGGCACAGATACCTACACAACTTATAATAGTGGCGGGCAGAACAATGACATTCCATCTTACAATACCCTGGGTGGCACTTCTGCCGCTGCCCCGCACGTCACCGGTGGGATAGCTCTACTCTACAGTTTGGGTTGCGAGCCATTTACAAGTGATGCTGTGAGCGACCCGATCACCTGTGCCCGTCGGGTTCGGGATGTGATTTTAAACAATGTCGAACCAAACACCACTCTGGCTGGAATCACCACCACCGGCGGCCACCTGGATCTTTCCCGAGCCTTGGCAGGTGTGCGCGAGATTTGTAAGGGCGCCGTTGTAGGCCCACTCGAACTTAAGGATGCAAAAATCCTCCAGGAAGGAACCAAAGTGCGGGTTTATTTCCAAACGCCCAATTTTCAACCCTACACTTTCCGGGTGTTTAATATGCTCGGACAGCAGCTATTTGAGCAAAAATGGACTCCAAAACAGTTCTCAGAGAGCTATTTTGACTTTGAATTTGAGACCGCCGACCTGCCTAGAGGGGTGTATGTGTACTCTATAGGAAGAGGAAATGCGATTAAATCAATAAAATTTCCAAAAATTTAAATTCTAGTTTGGTTTTTAGGGTGTACTGGTTTTACCTTTACCCCCCGAAAACCAACAAGATCAGCCTTCGCCATAAGGGGCTTTGGCGGGTAAAGGCTCCGTAGCTTAATGGATAGAGTCCCTGACTACGGATCAGGAGGTTAGAGGTTCGAGTCCTCTCGGAGTCACCCACTACTGTTAAGTGTTTGAGTGTGTGAGATTTATCTTACACACTCATTTTTTGA
>JBBQLD010000152.1:0-9747 GCA_038327555.1 Chitinophagales bacterium | reverse complement strand
GGTAATGTTTCTCCAGTGCAAGGCTCTGGTACCCTCAACAATTGTCTCAATTTAAATGAATTGCACAACACGGCTTGGTATGGCGTGTCGGCAATGAATGGATCGTGTCCTCCAACCGGCGTAGAGATGTTGATAGAAGTAATAGAGCCTGCCGTGATCTTTAACTTTGATGCAACTGCAGATCCTTGTGCCGAGGTACAGGTAGTACTCTCGGCGAGTGTGACACCGGGTACCATAAGTTGTACTGGTGCGACATTCCCTTGCACATACACTTACGAATGGTACAAAGACGGCTTTTTGATTGGCACGACTCCAAATGGCAGCGCATCCGAATCTTTTACATATTTGAATCCCTTCCCCGGCCCACCGCCGACTTCAATGGCAGGTAATTACTATGCCATCATTAGAGAAGATTGTTGCCCGAGAAACAGCATCCCAACTTGGGTTATACCAATTCGGGCCGCTTGTGAGCCAGTTATTATGGGGCCTTGTTTTATTTGCGACTTCCAACCGGAGGTTTTCATGGTACAAATGGTGTTGCCCCCCAACATACAGTGCCCTGATGCCTGCACATTTGTTTGGTATACGGGGGTGATTGATGGCAGTGGCAATTGTGTGCCGGGAGTTGTTATTAGCACGCTTCCAACCGTCACGATCTCCACACCAGGGCAATACTTTCTCGAATCAACTTGCAATGGCTGCGTCAAATTGGTGAAATTCGACGTATTGGGCTGCACCAGTCAACAAGGCTTTGGTCAAATGTCCTGTGGGGTTATTTCTGTAGAAGATTTGATGAGAAAGGACGAAAGCCCTTTGAACATTTTCCCGAATCCTACCACAGGGGAAATCACCATCGAATGGTCGGGCCAAGCGCCGAAAAATGCGCGAATATTCATCACTGATCCTATGGGCCGACGACTTCGCATGCTCCGTGTACCGGATGGCGGTAGTAGTCTGACCACAGACATTAACGATATGCCTTCGGGGCTTTACTTTGTAAAAGTGCAATCGGTGGATCGCTTGTTTAATGTTGCGAAGTTGGTAAAGGAATAGAGGTGTAAGCGGAAAGATGGATTCCAAAAACCAGCAGCCTTCCCGATCAAATCTTGAGGGCTGCTTTTAATAAACCCTTATAGATTTTTAAAGAAAAAACATTGAGCTACGTTTACAAATCCATCGCTCATGTAGATGAATGGGCAGTTCTATGCTTATCAAATCAACTTGTACTGTTTTACTATGAAAAAGATCGTCTTAACCACCTTACCCGCCTTGCTTTTTTGCCTCCACTTGACGGCGCAGTCTTGTTTACCCAATGGCATCACGTTCAACACCCAAGCACAGATCAACAGTTTTAATGCTAATTATCCGGGTTGTACCAGCATCGAAGGGCTTGTGACTATTGCCCCTCAACCATCAGACAATATCACCAATCTGAATGGCCTGACAGGCCTTGTTTCTATTGGTTTCCTGGGGGTTTTAGGTTCGACTCAATTACAAGATTTGGCTGGCTTGGAAGGGGTCGCAGTAAACGGTAACATTTACATAGAAAATAATCTTGGCTTGAAAAACCTGAACGGACTCCAGGGTTCAAGCACCATTCATCACTTGTATATCGTTACAAATCCCGCGTTGACAAGTTTGACAGGACTGGAAAATGTGACCACCATTTTCGATGGAATTCGGATTTTTAACAACCCGCTTTTGGCAGACCTCAACGGATTGAGCAACCTTAAAACCCTGCGACACGATTTCTTTATTTATGGAAACCAGTCCCTTTCAGATTGTTCCGTCTTTGGTTTATGTCTGTTCTTAAATGACCTGCCCCATCCCGATAGTGTGGGCGTGGGGGATAATGCCCCCGGCTGCAACACTCTTACAGAAGTATCCTCCCTTTGTGCCAGTACCGCCGTGACGGTCAAGGTGCTTGTGGACGAAAATGCAAGCTGTTCTTCCGGGTTGCCAGTGGCCGATGTGCCAGTAAGATTGACGGGCGGTGGACAAAACACCCTGAAGCCTACCGCTGCCGACGGTCTGGCCAAGTTTCGATATTTTGACACCCCCCCTTTCCTAATCACGCTGCCGCTGTTGAGTGACGAACACTGGAATGTATGTGAAATCAGACAAAGTTATGTGGCCAGCAATGGCGGCGATTCTACCTATATTTCGCTGTACCTCTCGCCCAAAGTATTATGCCCCGAATTGAACGTAAAACTCAATCTGCCGAGCAATTTTCGTGGCTGCCTAGTAAATTCCGATGTTCGAGTCACGGTGCAAAACACCGGCACCGTACTGGCAGAAGCAGGGAAAGTGGCGGTCGCTATGCCCCCGGTTTTTGACCTGTTGAGCACCGAACCATTGGTTTCCGGGCAAACCGGTGACACGCTTTATTTTGAAATTGGCGACCTGAAACCCTTTGAAACAGCTCAAATAAAATTGACAGTGAAAACCAAATGCGATACGTTTTTGATGGATCAAACCCTTTGCTGGGAAGCATTTGCGGCTATGGACAACCCCTGTCCGCAAACCGGCCAGGCCTACTCCGAAATCAAACTCAAAGCGGAATGTATAGGAGGCACAACCGTGCGACTCGGTCTGAAAAACATCGGCGATGCACCCACCCAAGGCTGGCACGAGTACAAGATTATCCGCAACGAACTGGTTCAGTATAACAACGCCTTCAACCTGAATGCACAGGAAAGTTTGTCGTTTGATTTTCCCGCAGACGGTGCCACCTGGCGCATGGAAGCCACCAAATTCAACAACGGAACACAAACAGCCGTTGCGCTCGAAAATTGCGGCGGATTGACCCCCGGACTGATCACCGCATTCTGGCTTGACCACGGACCGGTGGAGTATGATTTTGACTGTCGCCAGGTTATTGGTTCCTATGATCCTAACCGCAAAACGGCCGTGCCTACCGGGGTGGGCTTCGATCAGATCATTTCCACGAGCCAGCCCATTTTCTATACCATTGATTTTCAAAATACGGGTACGGATACAGCCTTTCGGGTGCAATTGATTGATCAATTTTCGGACAATTTGGATATTAACACCTTCAAACCAGAAGGCGCTTCCCATCCATGCAGTTGGGAAGTTAGCGGTAACAACCTTGAGGTCTTGTTTTCACCCATCGCGCTCCCCGATAGCAATGTGAACAATGCCGCATCGCAGGGGTATTTCAGTTTCAGCATTTCTCCGAAATCCAACTTGACAGCGGGAACACAGATATATAATTATGCCAAGATCATTTTTGACTTCAACTGGCCGATATCGACAAATTGGTTGCAACATACCATAGGCCAACTGACGGTCAGCGTAGACGAAGCCCAAACCCAGAACCATCGCTGGCAGGTATTGGGCAATCCCACCCGCGATGTGGCCATTTTCCGCGCCGAGTCGTTTGTGGCCGGAGAAAAACGTTTTGAGCTGTTTGATGCTGCGGGGCGCGTGCTGCGCTCGGCACCTTTTTCCGGCCAAGAGTTTGATTTTCAGCGGGGTATGTTGCCAGGAGGACTGTATTTTTTCCGAATTAGTGATGGCCAGCATTGGGTGTTTATAGGGAAGATTGTGTTGGCGGAGTAGGGAAGGGGATATTGTGAGGTGAGATCTCCGACGCAGGAGGAAGTGAAACCTCACAATGTAAAACAGTAGATCATTGAATATACCCCAAAGAAACCATTGTCCCGCTCACTCCGAATGCTAGGGGATGGGTGGGGCGTTTTTAAAAAGATTGAAACCTAAAACACTTTTTTCTTCCCTTTCAAATGCTGCAAAAACTCAAACAAACCTTGCTTTTTTCCGGGCTATTGTGTTGGCTATTCGCTCCAAAAGCCAATGCCCAACAACTGCTAATCGAACACCAACTATTCGCTCCAGGGACGTATGCGCCTGGTCAAGCCTTAGAAATGGCTGATATGGACGGCGATGGAGACCTTGATTTATTCACGAAGGATCATGCCAGCTCGTCGGCTCTGATTTACCTCAACCAACAAGGCATAATGGATTCTTTGCCCCAGGTAATTGAATCGGACATTATACTGCGCACTTACAGCCTGACGGACTGGAATGCAGACGGTTTGCCGGACCTTTTAATTGATAACTATAGCGCTCCAAAGATTTATATTCGCTATAACTTGGGAGGATTGAATTTTGGCCCTGCCCAACTATTACTGGATGGAAGCGATTTTATTTATCTCTATCAGAAAGACCTGAACAACGACGGCTTCGTAGATTTGTATAATTTGTATAGTTCCGTCAATAACCCAACCCTTATTCTGGTATTTGAAAACAACGGTGGATTACCATCCGCGACCCCAATACAGCGCAATTGGCAAACAGGCACCACAGTAGGGTTCGGAGATTTGGATGGCGATGGCAAGCTTGAGCAAATCATCTCCAATGCAATAGGCGGATTTTATACCGAATTATTGATCCTTCGAGACACCGGGAATTATGACTTTGTCATAGACCAAACCATTAACATCGTTGATTTTTCTTATGGTTTGATTCAGGTGGTGGATCTGGATAAAGATGGTCGCTCTGAAATTATCTATGTCTCTGCCGATGTGTCTTGGCGCATTATCCGACAGACAACACTTGGGCAATATGTGGATACCCCCATCGGCATCAGCGGATTTGCGAACAGCCCAAGCGAATTATTCTCTATTTACGACTTTGATGGAAATGGGTTTGAGGACTTGCACATAGGTACCGACCTATACTTAAACGACCAATTCAATTTCACTAAAATAGCCCTTCAAGATGCTCCTGCTGTTAGCGCCCGTTTTGGAGACACCAACGCTGATGGAATTCTCGAGGCATGGTGGGCAGGACTCAGTATCCGTTCTAAAGATTATCTGGGAAACGGCCAATACTCCGCTACCAAAGTCTTCGTGCAGGCATGGACCGTTCTTGGATCGTCCACTGCAATGGATGTAGAAAACGATGGCGACATAGACTTTCTCTTTATTAGTGCCTTTGAATACCTGGTTCTAAGCCGAAACAACAATGGTAATTATACAGAAAGCGTCCTTTATGGATTCCCCATTTACCCGAATTTTATGATTCAATTCGATTATAATGGCGATGGATTTATGGATTTTTTAGCTGGGCGATTGATTTTTCCCAACGAAATCGGTTGGCAGGACATGGACAGCCTTCCGGGCGTAACCCTTCAAGGAAAGGAAATCCATTGGCCGCTCAACCAATTGCCTACGCTGACAACGCAGGGCCTTTGGGTAGATTTTCTTATGCCTAACTTTCAAAACATTGGCGACACCCTACGTTTTGTAGCCGAAATTACCTTGAACGACGGCGCAAACGCCATTACCCAACGGGATACCTTGACCACAATACTCACTTGTGCGTATGATCCGAACGACAAGCTGATTGCAAACATCGAACGCTTTTACGTGGGCGACGAACATTACACCTTGACAGCACCTGAGCTGGTGGAATATGTGGTACGTTTTCAAAACACGGGGAACGATACGGCCAATCAGGTGGTAATTTTGGATAACCTAAGCTCGGTTTTTGATTACAGCAGCTTTGAATTTTTGAGCAGCAGCCACCCCTGCCGTACCAATCTGGATTTCACAGGGTTATTGCGGGTGGAATTCCCAAATATCGCTTTACCTGACAGTTCGAACGATGTAAAGGGCAGTATGGGCTACCTGAAATTTGCTGTTTCACTAAAGCCCAACCCACCCCGCAACGAACCTATCCGTAACATTGCAAGGATTTTATTTGATCAAAATCCAGCTATTCTGACCAACATCGCCGTGTTCAGGATCGTGGATTGCGCTTATTTTGGAGCGGGCATCACGTTAGACGATCTGCAATGCGAGGGGGATAAGTATGAAATTTTTGTCCCAACGCATGGACTTGAGCAAACCTATCAATGGACATTCAACAACCAGATTATTTCCGAAGCGGATACAGCCACATACTATCTGACGCAACTGGACAACACGATCGGCTTGAAAATCAACAACGAGCTTTGTCAATTGGATACCTCGTTTTATTTCCATTCCAATGGAGGATACCCCGATCTGCAATTGAGCCTTGACAGTAGCGCGGCTTTTTGTTTTGGCAGTCCGATAGAGATCACCTCGAACATGATTACTGAATGGTATCGAAATGATACCCTCGCCGCTATTGGCTATTCCTATTTGGCGACCATTACACAAACCTTAACCGCAGCTACCTCTCCATTGGGGCAGCCTTGTGTGGCCAAAAAAAGCATTCAACTGACAGCTGTGCCAATAGCCAACCCGCTCATTTTGGAAGGCGAACCAAACATTTTTATCACCCGTTGACCAGGCGATTCGGTACGGCTTTCGACGCAGTTGATAAACGGAAATTGGCAATGGCTGCTGTACGACCAGACCGTCGGAGTAATAGATTCCTCACGATTGGCCAAGTTTAGTTTTTCAATAGAGCAGTCGCCCAATGCCAATATCACCCTGACTTTAGACACGTTAAACTGTAGCGTAACGGATGCCCGCATAGCACAAATGATCCCTGAAGGCGACATTCAACTCTGGGGGGATACCGTTTTGTGTGCGGGTGTTAATTATGCCAATGTTTACCCGTTTATTGATAATTCCTGGTTTATCACCGATAGCATTTACTGGTATCGCGACGACGCTTTGTTGCAAGTTCAGTATTTCAGTTCCGGTTTTGCATTACAACCGCTGGAGCCGGGCGAGTACACTTTCGTAGTTTTTGCGGCCTGCAATCGAGATACACTTCACCGGCAGTATTATGATATACAGGATTTTGTAGTGGAAATTGAGGAGAATGGGGATTCACTTTTTACCTCTAATGGCCAGCCAGCCATTTGGTATTACGCCGCTTCGTTTGACAGTTCTTTCCAACAATTACCTGATTTTCAATCCTTTTTGGCCTATCTGTCAAGCGGCTACTATTGCTTTTAGTCTCCAAACGGCAATTGCATATCCCTATCTGACACGGTTTATTATCAATCCTCTGGTGTTTCCGAACAGCAATATTCGGCGGGTTTGAAAATCTTCCCCAACCCCAACGTTGGGGTCTTCAACGTAGCATTGTCTGAACCAGCAACATTTGGCTTGACCTTGCGCATCACGGATCTCGCAGGGCGACTTTTGCAGGAGCAAGCCACCGAGCACGGTAGCAAGCAACAGACCGTACAAGCCGGACTTTTGCCCAATGGCCTCTACTTCTTGCAAGTGTCGGCAGACGGTAAAGTGCTGGCTGTGGAGAAGTTTGTAAAGCAATGATTTTCTCACCATCCTAGTAGGCCCCTAAAAATCTGCAATATTCAGGTTTTAAACGATTTAGAGTCCGGCGCAGCAGCGCAAGTGAGCGTTTGGGGGCCCATTGCATTTTTATACGAGCATTTCGGGTACTGGGCAGGAGTGCTATCAGTACCCCTCCTGGGATTGGCCGTGGTGCTCCTTTTATGGCGAAAAGCGAGGTTGCTGAACGATTGACTTCCCAGACGACGCAAAGGGCTGATGTAACTCAAAATATTAGGCGCAGGGTACTCAAGATCGACAGTCCTTCCGAATTCAGGAGCGTTGTTTATAAAACCTAGGAGGGGACAGGTTTGGACGTTTATAGATTTTTTGAAAAATAATGGCCTGGTTATATTTCAAGTCTCCTCGGAGATAAATTATAGAACACAAAAATTCCCGAACACATTCCTAATCAGACCTACCATTCGCTATCATGAAAAAATCACTTTTTACATGCTCTTGCTTGTGTACCCTTTTGTTGGCATGCAACGCCGCAGTTTTGTTTTATATAAACCTGATCGAGGAAGAAAGGCATCGCCTCACCCATGTGCATGTCGTGCTCCCTTATGATACCGAGGGGATGGATACCTACAAATGCTCAGTAGGTTTATTGGATACCCTGGTGGGCAAAATGTTCGCTTCACGAACAAATCCAAGCCCTGATCCAGCTGAAAAAAAACCAGGAAGCACTACATCTTTTTGCACAATCCGGCCATCCGGATGCCATCGTTTTACAAGGTCGCTATGACCGTGCGCTTCAACTCATATCTTCGATGCCAAAAGATGATGAATGGAATGGCAGATGACCATCAATGGCATCCATTTTGCATTGTTAGAAATGAGCAATATGGAGCCTGACATGCCTGAACCAAACGGCGACTTGCCTACCCAAATCAGGCAATTGGTGGCAATGGGAGATACGCAGGCGGCTTTACATTTACTCCGCTCAAGTGGCGATCAAAATGCCGAAGTCTTGCTAGATCGTTATAAGAAAGCGCAAACCCAGTTTGCTGCACAAGAAATAGCGTTCAGCAAATTGAGCCAAATAATCGCCTCCATGTTGCATTGAAAATGCTGCTCGAGCAAGTGCCGGATGAGGTTGCTACGGAATCCGGATTGCTGAACAAGTTCCGTCGATTGTTTGGGTAGAAGTAGAAGAGTTAGCTGGGCTAAATCCTGGCAGAAAATAGGTGAAAAACAGGTTGGCGTGCCGTAGGTACGCTATCTTAAAGCGGTAGATAGCTTACCTACGGCACGCGATCTCATCTAAATCGGCATTTCTACAAAGATTTTGTCCCTCTAGGACGTGTGTTCCCAAAAATTCGGGATGACTTATGTTTCATTTGAGTGGACGCCAACCTAAGCTCTCGTCTCAACTCAGGCGAGGTGACCCGGTACGATCGGATCTGCGGGCTTGATCGGAAAATATTGCAGAGGCATTGGCCTAAAAGACGAACGCCCCATTGTCAGAGACAATGAGGCGAACGTTAATTTGAGTTGGCACCGAGACTTCGGGGACCTACTCTCCCGTCCCGAGTCCTCGGGACGGACGGGCTTGATCCCGACTCGAGTCGGGATTCGGAAAGGGAAGAGGTAGAAACAAGAATGCCCCGTTATCCGAAGACAACGAGGCATTTTGTAATTTGAGTTAGTCCTGAGACTTCGGGAACCTACTCTCCCGTCCCGAGTCCTCGGGATGACCCAGTATCCCGACTTTTAGTCGGGACTGACGGGCTTGATCCCGACTTGAGTCGGGATTCGGAAAGGGAAGAGGTAGAAACAAGAATGCCCCGTTATCCGAAGACAACGAGGCATTTTGTAATTTGAGTTGGCACCGACCTACTCTCCCGGGACATCTGACCCAGTACCATCGGCGCTGACGGGCTTGACTGCTCTGTTCGGAATGGGAAGAGGTAGAACCCCATCGCCAAAGGCACCAACAATTTTTACCCGAAGTAAGCCCCGAGGATTCGGGACATAAGTGGGCGTTCGTACACTCGCATAAAGCGAGATAATATCTTTGACAAAAACTGAGAAGGAATAGGGTATACTAACTAAGCGTAGTTATTTAAACCTGAGTAAGCCATGTTGCAGTACTGAATTGGAATCCATTGACAGGATTTCTATTCGTTACTGTTGAATGCTTAAAAAAAAAGGAAGTTAACGGGCAATTAGTAAGGCTAGGCTGCACACATTGCTGCGCTTTCACCGACCTCCTATCAACGCAGTAGTCTCCTGCGGCCCTTAAAAGATAATTCATCTTGAGGTGGGCTTCGCGCTTAGATGCTTTCAGCGCTTATCCCTGCCAGACATTGCTACTCGGCGCTGCACCTGGCGGCACAACCGATACACAAGCGGTCTGTCCACCACGGTCCTCTCGTACTGGTGGCAGGTCCTCTCAATTATCTAGCGCCCACAACAGATAGGGACCGAACTGTCTTGCGACGTTCTGAACCCAGCTCACGTG
>JBBQLD010000151.1:0-9751 GCA_038327555.1 Chitinophagales bacterium | reverse complement strand
GTCAGAAGCCTTGGCAATCAGCCAGTTTGAGGGCAACTGCCTCGATGACGACGATACTGCTGAGGGCGCGGTGCCTGCCTATGGCCCGAATGGCGAAATCTATGCAGCCTGGTCTTACGGGTCCAAAATTTGGTTCGACCGATCTACCGACGGCGGTAAAACCTGGCTGGAAAAAGACATCCTTGTAGCCCAGCAACCTGGTGGTTGGGACATTGAAATATCCGGCATTGGTCGCTCCAATGTGATGCCTATTCTCGTGTGTGATCTTTCGGCCAGCCCAAGACGTGGAACCCTCTATCTCTGCTGGGGCGATCAACGCCATGGAGAAAATGACACCGATATTTTCATCGCCAAAAGTGTAGATGGCGGCCTCAGCTGGAGCAACTCAACTCAGGTAAATGACGACAAAAAAAAGCGTCAGCAGTTTTTTCCCTGGCTTGCTATCGATCAGGTCACCGGGCATTTATACACGGTATTTTATGATCGCCGCAATTACACCGATGATCAAACCGACGTCTATGTAGCGGTTAGCCAAGACGGCGCAAAGTCGTTCAAGAATTTGAAAGTTAGTACCGTTCCCTTTGATCCCAGTCCCGGGGTTTTTTTTGGCGATTACAATCACATTTCTGCCCATGATGGTGTGGTGCGGCCTATTTGGACCAGGCTGGATAGAGGGGTGCTTTCTGTTTGGACGGCGATGATGGATTTTAAGAAACCAGTGGTGAAGGGGAAGGAGAATCAGGATTGAAAAAAATCCAAAAAATATCCCACCTTCTTTAAACCTTTACGCATCCTAAGCTCTAAGGAACTGCCCTTATCCCATTCTTCCAGTTTTTTGTTTTTAAACAAGCCATCAAACGCCTATAGATTTCGACTTTAACATGAAAAGAAGAAACTTCCTCCGCTTACTCCCTGCCGCCGGGGTCACTTCCTTTGCCGTCAACGGCTTTTCAATGCGCCCCTTCGCCAACAGCCGTATGGCCGATATCCTTGGTTCATGTGACGGGGTACAAGATCGAACGCTCGTGCTTATTCAACTTAAAGGTGGCAATGATGGCCTCAATATGATTATTCCAGCGGCCAATTATGACCGTTATGCGCAGCTTCGGCCTACCACAAAGTTAAATGATACGGGCGCGGGGGCCCTTATTCCTATTGACAACACGCTCCCCACCGCTGATCAAGCGGGCTTTCACCCAGCCATGACTAGCCTGAAAGAACTGTACGACCGGGGTTGGGTATCCGTAGTACAAGCTGCTGGTTATCAAAGCATGAATCAAAGCCACTTCAAAGGCACAGACCTCTGGCTTTCTGGCGGCGGCGGCTCCAACGACCTCAACAACCTCACTTCTGGCTGGATGGGCCGCGCTTTGCAGGCATTATATCCCCATATTGAAGGTGCGCCGGTAGCTGATATGCTTGATCCGCTCGGCATACAAGTGGGAGATCCGGCTACTTCGCTTGGCTTCCATACCGATACCGAACACCAGAATATCATCAACCTCAGCGGACAAGATCCTTCGGGCTTTTATTCGCTAGTTCAGACCATTGGAGGCGCCCCTATCTTGAATGTACCCGACAGCGACCACGGGGTTGAGTTAGAATACATTATGGGGGTTGAACGAAGCATTAACCTGTATGCGCAGCGCATCACCGATGTGTTTAATGCGGGCTCTAATTCAATTAGCACCTACCCGACTGGCACCCTAGCTGCTCAGCTAAAAACAGTGGCCCGAATGATAAAAGGGGGCTGCAAAACCAAGATTTTCCTTTGCCAAATTGGTGGTTTTGACCTGCACTCTGCTCAGGTGGACTCCGGCGATACCAGCCTTGGTGCACATGCAAACTTGCTTAAATCACTTTCTGATTCAGTTAAAACTTTCTACGACGACCTCGAAGGAATGGGACTGGCCGACCACGTAATGAGCTGCACTTTTTCCGAGTTTGGCCGCTGTGCCAAAGAAAATGGCTCGTTTGGCACCGACCACGGTACCCTTGCACCCATGCTTGTTTTTGGAAAAGGAGTAAGACCGGGAGTACAGGGCACAAACCCAGACTTGAACAATCTGACGAGTGATAATCAGATGAAAACCATGCAGTTTGACTACCGCCAGGTTTTTTCAACGCTACTGCAGGATTGGCTCGGTGCCAACCCGTATGTCATGGAACAAACGATGTTCGATGGCTACGATCAAATGAGGCTAGTCGATCGCCATTATGTTGTTGATCCTAATTGCCAATGGGGCGGCGCGGAAATAGTAGTAGATCAATTCCGTCCGATGAGCTTGTTTCCCAATCCTGCCAGTACTAGCACAGAGGTGGCGTACGAAAACCGCGGAGAAGCGTTCGATGCCTATCTCACGCTACACGGATTGGGGGGTACACTCATTGCCGCTCGCGATGAAATCGTACATCCAGGCTTTAACTCCTTTCATTTTGACGTAAACGGGCTTTCTGAAGGCATTTATTTTGTGCGCTTTCAGGATAAACGCAATGGTAAAGCAGAAGTCTCGAAATTGAGTGTGGTGCGTGGTGGTGGTGGTATGGGTAGGAATTGAGATCAACTAGTAAGGAAAGTATAGTTCCTAATTTAAGGTAAAAAATGGGGTTGAGTCAAAAGAGTTGATTTTGAGACTGGGCCAAATTTCCAGCCGTACACTTCTTTTTTGAGGTTTGTCATTCTGAACGTAGTGAAGAATCTGAGGCCGAAGGCCTAAAATTTAGGAGAAAAAGCTTCGGCCTTCGGCCTCAGATTCTTCACTACGTTCAGAATGACAAACAATTTGAACGCGCAAATTTTCAAAATAAAAAAGTGTACGATAAACGAAGCATTTTTATTGGACTTGGGTTGTGTGGATGTCTTCGCTTCGCTGCGACATGACAAACATGTTCAGCTGAAAGTCCCGCCACTACATAGCGCTCGCCGATTTGAAAATCCTATCCCAATTGATTCCTTCGCGCATATTGCCGTTTTGGGTAGAGAACCAGATAAATAGCGGTTTACCAACAATGTGATCTTCCGGAACATAGCCCCAGAAACGAGAGTCTTCGGAGTTGTGGCGATTATCGCCCATCATCCAGAAGTAATCTTGTTTGAAGGTATACGATGTCGCCTCCTGGTTATTGATGTAAATTTTACCGTTTCGCACCTCAAGGTCGTTGTGTTCATACACCTTGATTACCCTCCAATAATAAGCTAAGCTATTTGGCGTCAGCGCTGCTGTAGCACCTTTTTTGGGAATCCAAACCGGGCCGAAATCATCTACCGTCCACGTATTATTTTGCTTGGCATCATTGGGGAAAAGGGCGCCTGCTCGAGGGCCACTTTTTAGCAGCACAACCGTAAAGCCCCAAGATTTTATTTTTGCAACCTGAACATCATCCAAGTTGAATACGCCTTTTTTAGAAGCATAACCCCGTGGATATTGGCCGTCACAATCATAGATATTCACGCCCAAATCAATGACTTTTTGCATACTAAGGGGCGAACTCCCATCTTTTACCTGATAGTTGAATTGCCGATGCGTAGGATTTTGTGCCGCTTGGCCATTTACAAAGACCTGACCGTCACGTATTTGTAGGCTATCTCCTGCTATTGCGATACAACGTTTAATATAGTGATCTTTTTTGTCGACGGGCCTGGTGACCAGTGGAGGTAGCTTACCCTGGTATGACGCTCCCATTTTATTTAGATTCCACTGTCCGACATCCCAACTACGGCTTGGCGTAATATACACGCTATCGCCTGCAGGCCAGTTGAACACCACCGGTTCGTTGCGATCCACCGTTTCTATTGCAGGAAGACGGAAATAGGGCAGCGAAGGGCTTTTCAAATAAGATTCTGTACCCACAATCGGCATCACATTGTGCATCAATGGGAATTGCACCACAGTCATCGGCGTACGAATCCCGTAATGTGCTTTGCTGACAAAAAGATAATCGCCCACTTTAAGCGAGCCTTCCATCGAGGAGCTAGGAATAACATACGCCTCGATAAGAAACATCCGAATGAACGCCGCGGCAAAAACTGCAAAAACGATGGCTTCTGTCCACTCTCGTGTGGCTGATTTTTTGAACTGCGGGTATTGACTATCCAGCTTTTTTAAGCCAAGCACATCTTTCTTTTCCACAGCCTCGTGGTGCAAGCGGTGGAATTCGCGCTCCTTTTCCAGAATTGGCCCCTCATATTTCGCGTTGGCGTCACGCCCAACCATAAAAAACGAAGCTGGCGCATACACTACTGCCAACACCGAATCCCAAAAACCATGGCGTCCGAAAGAGCGAATCAGATCAATGACCATTCCTGCATAAATGAAAAAATTGACCACAGGAAACAAGAACCACAACGCATACTGTGGCTTTCGCCCCACCAATTTACACCATTCTACGGCAGCCAAACCCGGCACCAGTGCCTTCCAGCCCGGAACACCAGCTTTTTCGAATAATTTCATCATGCTTAAGCCAAGCAGGATGTAGAGCACAATGATGAAAAGGAGAATTGACATTTTATGTGAATATGGTCAATGAATAAATGTGGCCAATGTGGTGGATGTGTGAATACGGTGCAGCTCACTTTCAAGTTATACGCGATAATGAGAAAACACAAAAAGCATGGGCGAAGGTATTTTAAGAAAAAACACCTTCGCCCGTCATTAGATTTTCTGCCCCAAAACTTCGATGAACGGTTTACTCTCCATAGCTCCTCTGACGCCGTATTCCCCCTTCGTTAAAACTCCGATGGATGAAAAGGCTGAGGCGAGTAAAAGCGCGAAGGAGGGCGGACACTCCCCTATTCTCCTTCTTCTTCCGATTTTTTGCGGCGTTTGCGGCGGGTCTTGAACAACTCCACCACTTCTTTATCCGTCAGAAAGTTGAAGTCTACAAACTGCGTAGAAACAAAACGCTTCACATCTTGGTAATCCTTAGCCCGTTTATCTGTAAATACGTTGAGCAATTTGCCGATGTACGTCAACGAAAGCTTTTCTATATCCTGGTTGAACTGCTGATTGCCAAAAATCTTCATGTACAATCCAAAAATCTTGGTCAATTCAAAAAAGTCGGCATAATCGCGTTCTTCAAGACCTCTAACCAAGCGCGTGAAGTAAGTGATGACCAATTGGCGCAAGCACTCCGTCTCCACAGCAAGTCCCTCGTGACCGTTGTAAAACTCCTGGACTGCTTCGATCGAATCTGGGTGTACATAACCCAAGCTGTGTATTTTATCCGCAATGCGGTAATAGTCCGAAATTCGGTCTTTCCATGCCTTGTCAATAGCCTGGTTCATACGCTCATCGTTGGTAGCGTCGATGCCTGGCGATTTGTATAGGCCAACGAGGAAACGCAAATAACGGATGTCGAACTCTTGAAACGAACGACGTTCTCGCTCAAAGTGCGTTGCAAAGGCCTTGCGTTCGGCTGGATCAAGGTCTACAAAATTGCCACAAATGGCCAGCATTTCGAGAAATTCATCGGTGCCATGAAATTCCTTATTGTTCAAAAAATCCAGGATCTGCGATTTCAGGCTGTCGTTGCCGGCACCTGTTTCGAAGCGCTTGAGGAGGAATTGACGCAGGGCCGAAAAATTGGGCTTCATCTCACCCAAGGTTTTGGGGAAATCTGCCGAGTGGTATTGCTCCTTGCGGAACTGGTTGGAATAACGCCGATAAATATCCTCACGATCTTTGAAGTCGCGGAAACGGTCATGCTTCAATTGCTGAAGAAAATAACGAATGCGCTTATTTTCCACAAGGCTCATCAGGTTAGTGATCCAGATATCACTGCTCAGTGCGAAGCCGACGGTGATACTTTGTCCAATGCGCTTTTTGAGCTGCTCAAAATGCACACTTTTACAAATGGCGATCAAGATTTCCTTAAAGTGATCGTTCGGGCGAACGTACTTGAATTGCTCCGTTACCTCGTTGCGCAGCACCGAGAAACCAAGGATTCGAGGCAGATAAAGGCCCTCAAACGGTGGCTCGAGCAAGTATTTTTCAAAAGTAACCAACTGCAATGGAGCCTCGGAGGCCACTTGATGGTGCAAGACGGAGAGCATCGGTTCGAATGTTGTGCGCAATTCGTTATAGGATTCGTCTTCCTCCTCTTCGAGGTACTGTGCGAGGCTTTCAGAATCCTGGATGGCTGCCGCTATTTCGTTCAGGCGGTCGTAATATTGGTCGTCTAAAGACTGCATGGAAAGTATTTTTTTTGATACAAAGTCAAACCCCATTTTGAAAAAGACCTGATGAAGCCATCAAGGGCTTCATCAGGTCTTTAATCAAAACACGCTTCGAGGGCAAAAGTAAACAGTTGCCCCGAAGTAGGTATATTATTCTTCTGTTTTTTCTTTTGTTGCAGTTTCTACCACTTCAGCAGGTGCTACTTCCTCCGCCGCTACTTCGGCAGCTGGAGCGGCTTCTTCTACTACCTCCGCAACTGGAGCGGCTTCTTCCACCACCTCAACAACTGGAGCGGCTTCTTCCACGACTTCAGCAACTGGAGCGGCTTCTTCCACTACTTCAGCAACTGGAGCAGCTTCTTCCACTACTTCAGCAATTGGAGCTGCTTCTTCCACGACCTCAGCAACTGGAGCTGCTGCTTCTACTACAGCTACCTCTTCTACAACAGCTGGAGCCTCTTCTACTACTGGGCTCTCCTCTTCCACTACTTCGGCGGGTGGCGGAACAGGCTTAACCTTTACTTTGGCTACGCCATCCACTTTAGCTACAAACTTTTTCTTGGCCTCTTTAGTCTCTTCGCGGTGTTTGTCGATGCGGTTTTCTTTCTGCTCAATCCAGGCGGTCAATAACTCGTCTGCTTTTTCTTGATCAAAAGCACCCTTTTTCACGCCTTTTTGAAGGTGTTTTTGGTATAAAATGCCTTTAAAACGAAGAATAGCATTTACAGTATCTGTAGGTTGTGCGCCTACATTGATCCAGTGATAAGCGCGTTCGCGGTTCAGTTCGATCGCTGCAGGAACGGTGAGTGGATTGTAAGTGCCGATCTTTTCGATGAACTTACCATCACGCGGTGAGCGGCTATCCGCGACTACGATGTGGTAAAATGGGGCGGCTTTGCGGCCTTTGCGTTGCAGGCGAAGTTTGACTGCCATGTTGTGTAATTGAAAATTTAAATGAGAAATTCTCGCCCGGCTACTTATTTGAAATAGCACCGGGCTTTTCGAGGGGCGCAAAGGTAGAAATTTAGCGTCTAAAAAACCAAATAAAATTTGCTTTTCTTCTGACACTATATCAAAGCGGGTATCTCCAAAGCCGTGAAATGGCCTTTAGGCTGTCGGGAATTACGCTGTTTAAGGCGCAAACAACTTCGCTGAGACCTAAACATCCCTTTTCCCCACGGCTTAAAGATCATTCCACCAATTTGGAGACATCCTTTTTTCTGCTTAAAAAAGTGGGTTTTTAACGCCAGGCGCTCAAAATACCCGCCATGATAGAAAGAGTAACTATCCAATACCCCAGGTTTGTAAATACCCAACTCCAGCCACGTCTTTCAAAAATAGACATGGTGCCAAGTATCGGCATGACAACAAGAATACTGATCATGATCCCATGTACTATCCCGTGCTGGAAAGTAACATAACTATGACCATCCGGGGCAACATCCTGTCCCGGGCCGGTCACATTAATACATACAAACATAGAGAGGAGGAAGGATAAGGCAAGGGCTGCGACGTACAAAATGGGATTTGGGCCCTTTCCAAGGCTTTCCAGTGTAAAACCATTGGCTTTCATCCATGGCCCGCCGAGCACTGCCGGATGATAATAGGCAAAACCAACGATCATCGGTACGAAGGCGGATACAGCAATGGCTGCAAAATTTAGTTGTGGTTCCATAAGTTGTAACAAGTTTTGTTTTGAAAAGATAGGCAAACGTACAAAAGAGTTTTAAACTACCTAACTTTTGAAACATTTTTTTGCAGCATTATCTACCAATGTATGAGTGCATTTCCCGCACAAGAATTTGGCCTTTAGGGCCTGTTAACCACCAATTTCTCTGCCCAAACCGCTCCTTTCGTAAAGAATCGAACGAGATAAACCCCGCCTGGAATTGCAGAAAGGTTCAGCGAGTGCGAGCCCGCTCCCAAGTACTCCGTGAGCATCAATTTTCCATTGAAGTCTACAATTTCGAGCCGGCCTGCGGAGACCAGGTCGTTGATATTCAGCACGTCTTGAGCCGGATTTGGCGAAACACTCAACCGTTCAGTACGCTTGGCAGCATACGTTCCAATTGTTTCAACTTGCTGAAAACCAAGAAAAAAGATGAGTGTGCTTGTCATCGCTGGCACATAGCATTCGCCGTGATCTGCTGTGGGCATTACGTCGTTGATTGCAAAATCAGTCACCCCGGCAGCCAGAAAGGAATCCCGCGCCAGCAAGCTATTCAGGTAAGGCACCTGATCGTCGGCCATACAATAGAAAAGTCGGAACGGTGCTTTAGGCAACCAGGCACCATCGTAGGTGTCGTTGTCTTCGAGGGCTTTATTCATGGGGTGATCTGGATTGGTCACAATTTCCTGCACGATATTTTCCTGAAACATTTTAAACGGCCTGGATGCCCCTTCGTTAGCGATCAGCGTGGCAATAAGTTGCTCGTTCAAATCAGAAAGATTGAGCTGCCCATCATAAAATTGCTGAATAAGCCCGGTGTAAGCTGGCTTGAATACGGTTGACAGGTCGTTGAATAAGTTGCCATACACCGTTTGATAAGACAGTATGGTGTTTGGAATGTAGCCTGGGTAATAATACACCGCATCCGTCAGGATCAGGTCGCGCATCACGCCTGAAATACTGTAAGGCCCCGACATGGGTGCTGCGGCAGTCACTTCAAATTCATGTGCAGGGTCTTGCTCCATTGCCCGATGCAAGGCCATGGCGCCGTGCCCGCCTTGGGAGTACCCCGTGATAAACAGTTGATCGCTGGTAAATACCTGATTCTGCTGCAAAAACTGCTCCCCAGCCCGTAGCATATCCATCGCTGCCCATGCCTCACTGGCGGCGTGAACATAAGGGTGAAAGCCCTTGGAGGTATTTCCCAAACCCAAATAATCGGGCAAAAACGCCACATACCCCAGACCGGCAAATAGCTGCCCGACAATCCCCTCTCCACCTGTAAGGACATTGATAGAAGGCACATCCTGCCTGGAGCCAGAAGTGCCGTGCTGATACACTAGTCGCGAATATTTAAGCGTCGGGTTGTCCGGGATCGCCAACAAACCTGAAGCGGTATCTACCGCGCCTTGCACACTTTTGGTGGTGTAGGTGATGCTGTAGTATTTCGCGCCATATTGGATGAAGGGGAGGTTGTTGAATTGGGCCAATAATTCGGCTTTGGTTTTTTGACCTAGGAAGGTGGCGGAGACGAGGTTTTGGCTTAAAAGCGAGCCAGTTAGCGTCATGACAAGCAGAAAAGTAAAGGTAAAGGCAAATTTTTGCATTGGAAAAGTTGGTTATTGTAACGTGAGATGTAATTCAAACAGTATCCTTGAAGGCCCAAAACTAATACGTCAACCATTATCCCATCCTTTTCTACCTTCACCCCTGCAAAATTCTTTCCATTCTATGGCAAAAGGAGGTGTCAGCTCATACCTCAAAAATAAGGTAAAACCCTACCTTTGTCAAAAACTTAAAAAATGGTCATTCAAATTGAAATTCCTGATACTGCGCTGACCATACCGCGCTACACCCAAGAGGACATAATGCTAGATTTGGCGGTGGCTTTGTTTCAAAGACAAATT
>JBBQLD010000150.1:0-9755 GCA_038327555.1 Chitinophagales bacterium | reverse complement strand
CTTGTGGTTAGCCGGGTCATTCTCGGTGCTGGCACAAGGTAGAACCGTATCAGGAACCGTTAAAGATGAAAACGGCTCCGGCATGCCTGGCGTAAACGTAATTGTAGCCGGCACTTCCAATGGAACTGTTACGGACATCTCCGGAAAGTACTCCATTTCTGTTGGTTCGGGCAGTAAACTTCTTTTCTCCTTCATCGGATTTACTTCTCAAGAAGCGGAGATAGGGAATAGTTCAGTCGTGGATGTAAGCATGAAAGTTGATATTACTGAGCTGCAGGAAATCGTTGTAACTGGCTATGCGTCACAGGAAAAGAAAGATCTCACAGGGGCGGTGGGAACTGTTAAAATGAGTGAATTGCTTCAAGTACCCAGTAGTAACGTAACTAACCAGTTGCAAGGAAGGATTGCCGGTGTTACAGTAAGTGGTGACGGCCGTCCGGGACAGCCAGCAAAAGTTAGAATTCGTGGTTTTGGTTCATTTGGTAACAACGATCCTCTATATGTGGTTGATGGAGTGCCCACTCAGGATATTTCTACTATTAACCCTGGCGACATTGAGTCGCTGTCAGTTCTAAAAGATGCAGGAGCAGCTTCAATTTATGGCTCTCGAGGTGCGAATGGTGTTGTAATTGTGACAACAAAAAAAGGCGAGAAGAGCGGAATTAAGGTAAATTATGATATGTATGTGGGTAGCCAGGATCCAGGCAAAAAACCTGATTTCTTATTGGATACTCAGGGAATGGCCGATGCGCAATGGTTAGTTTATAAAAATGATGAGTTCAATGGATCAGTTGACAAGAACCCAGTAGATGGAATTCTCGATTCTGAAATTCACCCTTTTTATGGATCATCTGCAAATGCAAACCCAACGTTGCCATCGTGGGCTGCCAATACCGACTGGTATAAACTTTTAACTCGTAAGGCCCTGATAATGAATCACGATCTTTCGATGTCTGGGGGAAATGAAAATGCAAAGTTTTATGCCGGTTTAAACTATTTCAATCAGGAAGGCATCGTTATCACAAACTTTTCTAAGCGGGTTTCTGCCCGGATAAACTCTGAGTTTAAAATAAAAGATCGGGTTACAATTGGTGAAAACCTTACCGTAACAGGTCGCACGGGCTTAGGCCTTCCAGGAACCCGAGATGAAGGGAGTCCGTTTGCAGGCATTTATAATACGCAGCCCATAATTCCAGCAAGAATAACTCAAACAACGCCCGGCACTTCTAGAACTTACCAACCGGGCGAGTATGGTGGTGGTGGTATATCTCCTCGCTTGGGCAGCACTGGAAACCGTTTAGCAGGACTCGAACGAAATGCCGATGACCGAAGTCAGGATGTACGGGTATTGGGAAATATATTCGTGGATGTTAAAATATTCGACTTTTTAAGCGTTAGGAGCACTTTCGGTGGTACCTTCCAAAATGGCTACAACACAGATTGGACTGGGGTTACTTATGAAAATGCTGAAAATATAGCCACTGCGACTTATAACGAAAATGCGTACTTCAACAGTGATTGGGTATGGACAAATCAATTAACTTTCGATAAAACCTTTGGTTCGCACAAAGTTCTGGCGGTCGCTGGATACGAGAGTGTTAAATATGGTATTGGTAGAGGTTTAAGTGCGACAAGGGCAGGCTATTTTTCCGAAGCCTTTTCATTTAGGACTTTGAATAACGGAGCCACAATACAATCTGCAACATCAGGGTTTAACACACCCACCACTCTTGTGTCGCAATTCGTAAGAGGTGATTATAGTTTCTCAGACAAGTACTTGTTGAGTGCGACTGTCAGAAGAGACGGCTCTTCCCGATTTGGTCAGAATAATAGGTACGGGGTATTTCCATCAGTAAGTGCAGGCTGGCGTATAAGTGAAGAAGCTTTTATGTCGGGTCTGGATTTTGTTTCAGACTTTAAGATTCGAGGAGGTTATGGAACACTTGGAAATCAGTTGTCGATTAACCCTTCTAATAATTTCTTTTTATTTGGAGGTTCTGTAGGCGATTCGAATTACGATTTGAATGGTACCGGAACTAGTTCTTTACAAGGGTTTAGACCTACCCAAGCTGGAAATGTGGATGGCAAATGGGAGACGAATACCACTACAAACATTGGGTTTGATGCGGGTTTCTTTGATAACAAATTGCAGGTGTCATTTGATTGGTACAACAAACAAACAAAGGATTTATTATATCAGAGACCTTTGCCAGGAACTGATGGGGCGCTATCTCCTGCTTTTGTAAACTTAGCAGAAATGAGCAACAGAGGTATTGATATTCAAATAGGTTACAAGAAGGTAATTTCTTCAGACCTAACAATTGATGGCAATCTTACTTTTACCGCTTATAAAAACGAAATTGTAGGGTTGGCTCCAAACGTTAAGTTTTTTGATGACGGGGGTTCAAGAATTGGCTCATTTAATAGAAATGCAGTTGGCAATCCAGTGTCTGCTTTTTTTGGCTATCAAGTTATTGGACTGTTTCAAACAGCAGCTGAGGTTACTGGTGCGCCAACTCAGGATGGTGCCGAAGCAGGTTTTTTCCGGTATGCTAACGTGGATGCCTCAAACAATATAATTGACGCTGATGACAGAACTTTTATTGGTGATCCTAATCCGGATTTTACATATGGGTTAAATCTTACCGTTACTTATAAGAATTTTGATCTGTCAACCTTCTTTTACGGCTCACAGGGAAATGATATCTTCAATTATAATAAGTGGTGGAATGATTTTTGGCCATCTTTTCAAAACCAAAAGAGCCCTAATTTGTTAAATAATAGTTGGACCCCAGAGCGCACTGATGCGACTACACCAAAGGCTTCTAACAAATCTAACTTTTCAACTAATACTCAATCAACTAGCTACTACGTGGAAGACGGGTCATTCTTAAGGTTGAGAAATTTGCAAGTAGGGTATAATATTCCTTCCGGTGTCGTTTCAAAAATAGGATTGTCGCGTGCGCGCCTGTATGTGCAAGGGGTTAATCTGTTCACATTTACTAATTATTCAGGGTTAGATCCTGATCTTAATAGTGGGGGTGATACAGCTTTTGGTGTGGATGAAGGAAACTATCCATTAGTGAAGCAATATATACTTGGTGTTAATATAGGATTTTGATCGTTGGAAGAAAAAATATGAATAATATGAAAAAGATAAAATTAAAGTTTGGACTGGTGGTTGCAGTTATGATATTAATCACCAATTCCTGTAAAGATGATTTCCTGTCGGTGACACCGAATGGAGCCCTGGATGCGCAAGTGTTAGGTACTGCCGATGGGGTTGATGCTCTATTAATCAGTGCTTACTCTTTGCTTGATGGCGTAGCCAGTAACGGCTTCGGCTGGGAAGCGGCTTCTTCCAATTGGGTTTATGGCAGTATTCGAGGCCTGGAAGCGAATAAAGGGACTGACTCAGGTGACCAACCGGACATTAATCCCATTCAGACTTATACTGAGGCCTCAACAAACCCCTATTTGAACATTAAATGGAGATCTGTTTATGATGGAGTTGCGAGAGCTAATGCAGCATTGACTGTTTTGGCTACCGCTGTTGCGAACGGCAAAGTAACTGCTGCCCAAGCGGATTCATTCACTAAACAGGCAAGAGCATTAAGAGGTTTTTACCATTTTGAAGCTTGGAGAATGTGGTCTAAACCAGAAGATGGTTCGGGAATACCTTATGTTGCTGAGGATACTGATCGTGAGGCTTTAACAAATGATAGTGATGTTCGTGATCAGATCATTGCTGACCTAACGGCAGGGACTACACTTCCAGATGACATGGGGCAAATTGGCCGCTTTAACGGAACCGTTTCTAAGGTTTTGTTAGCCAAAGCTTTAATGCAAATGAAGAAAGACTACGCGGGCGCTAAGACTCTTCTTGAGTCCGTTAGGACATCAGGAAAAAAACCAAATGGCGCAGCTATAGGGCTGGAACCGAAGTATGGTGATATTTTTGATGCTGCAAATAGAAATGGGATTGAATCTGTTTATACTGTTCAATACTCTGTAAACGATGGTTCTGGAGGCTGGAACGCTGGTTGGGGTGAAGTACTCAATTTCCCGTATAAAAGTGGGGCGTCCCCTGGCGGGTGCTGTGGTTTCTTTCAACCGTCTCATGATTTCGTTAATTCCTTCCGCACAAGTGGCGGCCTGCCACTACTTAACAATTCGTATAATACTTTGGCAGTACTTAATGATCAGGGGTTGACTCCCACATCAGCATTTACCGAAGATGCAGGCCCGCTAGATCCAAGACTAGATTGGACTGTGGGCAGAAGAGGTATTCCGTATCTAGATTGGGGTCCAATGACTGGTTCTGATTGGATCCGCGACCAGTCATATGCTGGACCTTATGTGCCTAAAAAACAGGTTTATAAGAAATCCCAAGAAGGGAACCTAACTGAGGTTGGTAACTGGACAAGTGGCTATACTGCAAATGGATACCGCTTAATAAGATATGCAGATGTCTTATTGCTCTTGGCCGAATGCCAGATAGAGACTAATGATTTGGCAAGCGCAAGGACAAATATTAACCTAATAAGAGCGAGAGCGGCAAATGCTGCAGGTTTTGTGAAAGAGGCTGACGGCACAACCAATGCAGCCAATTACGTAATCAATCAATACCCTGCTGCAGGTGCTCCTTTCGACAGCCAAGCCAATGCAAGGACGGCCATGCAATATGAGAGAAAATTGGAATTGGGGATGGAGGGACATCGGTTTTTTGATCTTCAGCGTTGGGGCATTGTTGTCACCGAATTGAATAGAGTGTTGACTTACGAAAAAACTCAAAGAGCAACTTTGTATGGAAGCGCAGTCGTTGGAGCTGAAGACTTCAATTTTCCGCTTCCTCAAAATCAAATTGATATCACCAATGGAAAATTAAAACAAAATAGATAATCATAATTTTCTTTAAATTTTAAGAAGCCGCTAATTTTTAGCGGCTTCTTTTTGTATGTATCCTTCCTATCTTTCACGAAATTGTACCCATGAAGCAAAAAAACATAAGGCGTTGTATTTTAATTGCTGGATCTGCCATTATTTTCAATACGGGTTTAATCTCGTGTTTAAATAATACTCCTCGCTTCGAACTTGTTGGCAGCGACTTTTCAGGAATTGACTTCAATAACGTTGTCATGGATGAAGACAGTTTCAACATCCTTCATTACGAGTATATGTATAATGGCGGGGGCGTAGGCGTTGGCGATTTGAACAATGATGGCCTTCAAGATCTTATTTTTTCGGGCAATAAAACCATGTCAAGAATTTATCTGAACCAAGGTGACTTTAAGTTTTTAGATATTACGCAGACCTTTAAAGGCTTTGATGATTCTCAATGGCTTAGTGGTGTTTGCGTAGTCGATATAAATGCCGATGGTTTAAACGATGTTTACTTCACCTCCACGATGAGTGCGGATAGTCTTAAACGGAGAAATCAACTCTGGATAAACCAAGGGCTGGGTAAGGACGGCTTACCTACATTTGCTGAGCAGGCAGCAATATATGGAATAGCAGATACAGGTTATTCTATGAATGCAACCTTCTTCGACTACGATTTGGATGGAGATCTTGATTTATATGTTTTAAATAATGTGATCACAAAAGAAGTCCCGACTAACTATCATACAAAAATAATTGATGGTACCTCTGCTAATAATGACCATTTGTATGAGAACCTTGGTAGTAACCGGTTTGTTGACGTTACCCGTAAAGCCGGTATCACCTTTGAAGGATATGGATTGGGGTTAGCTATCTCAGATATTAACAAAGATGGTTATCCGGATGTTTATGTGTCAAATGACTATGTCTCCAACGATTTATTATACATAAATCAGCGAGATGGAACATTTAGAAACCATTCAAAAAAATATCTTTCCTATCAATCGCGATTTTCTATGGGTAATGATATTTCTGATATTAACAATGATGGAAACCTCGACATCATTACCATGGACATGATGCCGGAACAATATTTTAGAAAAAAACAGACGATTAACGGGAATAGTTACTACGTGTACGTGAACAACGAAAAGTATGGTTATGAACCTCAATTTGTGCGCAACATGCTACAAGTTCACAATGGATTTCAGGACACTACCATGCTGCCGTTTAGCGAAGTAGGCCAATTTGCAGGGGTGTATCAAACTGAATGGAGTTGGTCACCGTTATTTGCGGATTTTGACAATGATGGAGATAAAGATTTGTTTGTCACGAATGGTTTTCCGAAAGATTTAACTGACAAAGATTTCACGAACTACAAGGCTCAGGTTTATGGTTCGTTGGCAAGTGATGCACATATGTTGCAAAGGATTCCAGTTGTAAAAGTTTCTAACTATGCGTATGAAAATATTGGTGATTTGCGGTTTGAAGATCAAACAAAAAAATGGGGTATGAACATTCCCTCATTCTCGAATGGTGCCGCCTTTGTAGACCTTGACAACGATGGTGACTTAGACTATGTGGTGAACAACATCAACGATCCCGCTTTTGTGTATCGAAATAATACATTTTCAAAAAATGCTAAGAGTGCCAATCATATTCAGTTCAAGTTGGTTGGTGTAAGTCCTAATCTTGATGCAATTGGTTCAAAGGTTCAGATATGGAGTGGCGGAAATTATCAATATCAGGAAAAGTTCGTGACAAGAGGTTATATATCTTCTGTTGACCCGATTATGCACTTTGGATTGGGAAACCTAGTTTTAATAGACTCTATTCGAATTACATGGCCTACCGGTAAAAAAACTACAATTCTTAAAAATATTAAAGGCAATCAAAAATTGACTCTGAACGAAGAAGATTCAAAGCCTTTGAAAGAAAGAATGGTTTCGACATCGAACTCGCAATTCACACAGGTAGAAGATTTAATATCTTACAGCCATCAGGAAAAGGACTACATTGATTTTTTTCAGGGCCAAAGTATCATACCGCATAAATTTTCGCAGATCGGCCCTTGTATGGCGGCAGGAGACTTTAATAACGATGGTGAAAAAGATATTTTGATCGGAGCCGCGGCCGATCAACCTACCTTGGCCTTTTTGAAAAAGAACGGCCAGTTTATTCAATCTGAAATTGCTGGTTTAACAGGACCTAAAGTTGGTCAGGAATCTGATTTGCAAATTGTTGATATAGATGGGGATGGCGATAACGATGTACTTGCCGTCACAGGAGGTTACATATTAGAGGATGAAACGCAATATCTACATTATTTATACCGCAATGAAGCAGGGATTTTCAGTAAGGAACAACTCTCGTTGCCCCCGTTCCCAGCTTCGGTAGCGCGCCTTTTCGATTTTGACAAAGACGGTGATCTTGATCTATTTATTGGTTGCCGTGTTAAGAAACGGGGATTTCCAACTGCCTTGCGTTCCTATATTTTAATTAATGAAAAGGGTAATTTCCTTCAAAAAGATGAATTCAGTTTTGATCTTGGTATGACCACCGATGCTGTTTGGTCTGATTATGATGGTGATGGTTGGAGTGATCTTCTGATTTCGCGTGAATGGAATTCAATAGCAATATTGAAGAATCAAGCTGGCAAAATATTCACCCAAGTTGTTGATGATAAACTGGAAGCTAAACATGGATTATGGTCGAGTTTGGCAGTTGGCGATTTCGATAACGATGGGGATGATGATTACATAGCTGGGAATCTCGGGTTAAACAACCGATTCACAATCAGTGATAAATTTCCTATGCGGGTGTATTCGATTGACTTGGATAAGAACGGATACATTGATCCGGTTTCAACAGCCTATTGGAGGGATAAGCAAGGTAAAATGCAGGAGTATCCAATTAACTATCTTGATGAACTAGCGTCACAATCTCCTTTTTTTAGAAAGACGTTTACAAACTATACGGATTTTAGTTACAGCACGGCCAATCAAATTATGGGTGCTGACTCCGTTGGAAATCAAAGTATTTATTTTGTTAACACAACTGCTAGTTATGTTATCTGGAATAACCAGGGTGCATTTACACTTCAGGAGTTACCTATGCCGGCCCAGCTAGCGCCAATCAAAAAAATGGTTGTTTACGATTTTAACAATGACCAAATAATGGATGTTTTGCTTGGTGGTAATGACCATTCGTATGATGTATCGACCGGCTATTATGATGCCAACAAGGGTACAATTTTATTAGGGAGCGCAGATAAAACCTTCTCTGTTTTACCACCTTCAAAAAGCGGTCTTCTGCTCAACGGGCAGGTTTCTTCTTTGTTACTTCTTGAAGGTGATACCTCGTTTATCATTGGTGGAATAAATCGAAAACCAATTCAAGTTTTTGAATTTAAAAAGTCAAATTAGTGCGTTTGATTTTGTAAAATAAGCACACAGGTTTTATCACCTTTCCACTGCTGAAATAAATAATCAGGAACCTTTGATTGAAAATCTAAGGCCCCAAGAAGGAGATCAACATCTCCATCACCCTCAATATCAGCCGCCTCCATAACAATCCATCGCCCACTAACGCTTTGCGGTATTTGTTGTGCAGCAAATTTTCCATCCTGATTGTTGAAGTAGACAAAGCTGGCCTCAGGATTGTTTTTGAAATCCGGAAAAAACGAAATGGTCGCAATATCTAAATCGCCATCGAGGTCAAAGTCTATTGGAATTGCCTTTGAGATTCCATGTATTGGATAAAACCATGACTCTTCAAATTCTTCATTTTCATTTTGAAGAAATATTCTAATCCCGTGATAGGGTTTTAAGATTTGTGAGTAATCTGAATTGTCGCCATTAGTATAAATAATATCAAATCTTCCATCATTGTTAAAATCCGCTATATCAAAATAAGTAGATCCATATACAGGTGGGAATCTTAAAATATTCTTTCGGTAGAATTTAAAATTACCTTCATTGACTAAGAGAGTTATTTGTTCGTCACCCTGAGTAAACATGCATAGGATGTCATTTAGTCCGTCACCGTTAAAATCTTTAATTACAGTTCGTCTAGAACCCGGCAAGACTGAGATTAGATGTCTTTTATATTTTTTACCTACTTTTTCATAAGCCGATAGTGAACCTGTATAATTTCCAAACTCGCAGATGATGATGTCTTCCTGCTGATCGTTATTCAAATCGGCTAGCTCAAAATATACAGGACGCTTCAGTGAGTCAATAATTGATTCAACTCTGTTTGCTGAATCAATTCTAATCAATTCGCCCTTGGGCTGGTCATTTGGATCCATAATGCCCATGAGCGAGACTAAGTGATGATTTTTTGTTCGCAATACATGGGAGCTTGTACTCGTAAAATTTAGCATTGAAATTCTTTGGAATTGATTGTCTACTTGAAATAACTCGCCAGTACGAGTGCCGACTATTATTCGTTTTGTTGGCGAATCGAAGTAAAGTTGTGTGACAAGCGGCAACGATCCGTCTCCGTCAGGCTGTTTGTATTTTATTGGCACAAAAAGATTCGCCTGGCTCATTTCTTTTTTTGATCTATTGGAAAGCGAATCAGGTGCAGAATCCAAAAAATAATCAACAATAGCTTGCCATTCGCTCGGGCTTACCATGGGTTCACTTGGCAAGGTTGCGGCTACAATTAAAATATCATTTCCCGGAACATACCTAGGAAGCTCCATTAAATCAGTAAGCCCCATCCGAAAGGCCATATTGGGAAGCACATTTTGAGCCCAAATTGTTTTTGGTAACAGATTGGGATTAGGAAACGCGTGACAGCTCCCACAATACTGCTCTGCCAGGCGCTTTCCTTTCTCATGTTCAGTTTCGCAAGAGCCTAGAGAAATT
>JBBQLD010000149.1:0-9765 GCA_038327555.1 Chitinophagales bacterium | reverse complement strand
GCTTGGTCATCGTCTGCCTGGAAAGATTGCACAAATCCATGCTGAACTGGAGCAAGGAGGGGGGCTATCGCGGATACCTGAATTATATCAAAGGGTTTACGTCATAAAATCAAATTCGGGCTTTCCCTTTGCCCAGCACCTTGCCTAACTCCTCCAGCATTGCCGGGCGGCGTACATAGGTTTGAATCAATTGGCCGGCCAGTTCGTCAATAGCTACATGGCTGCCCTCAATATCTTGCTTGACTTTTTTCATCAATTTTGCCAACTCCTGGTATTCTCCCCGGTTGCTTGATTTGTCACCCGAAACCTTCAGTATAGGCAAATAAAAGCCCAACATTTCTCTAGGGTATCGCTTGGCCAAATAAGGGTGAATGCTCGCCAGAAGGTGTTCGTCCGGTGTTTTTGGCAGTAGTTTCAAAAGCCTTTCCCATTGTTCTTCCAGTATTAAAATGGGAGATAAACGCCTAAAAAGCACTTGGTCTAAGGGAAGCCAAGACGAGCGATTTTTATCTGCCTTTTCATTGAAAATGACAGACTGGATATACTGTTCAATAGTTATGGGCCATTCCGATGCCGGAAAAGAGGCTTTCCACAATTGGTAGTACTTAGCGGTCACGTGTCCTCGATCAAAAGCAAATTTTTTGGCGAAATGCCGCAGCAAAATCAAATCTCCTTCCAACTGCGCAATCTCCAGCAACTTTTCTTCCCATTGCTGAACTGTGCCGGGATTTTTTTTGGCTTCGGCGATTTGTACGCCCTCCGCGATGAGCCGTTTAGCTTTTTGGAAATCTTTCTGTTCAAGTGCCATTTGCACCACTCCTTGCCTGATTTCCACGACATCCATGTGCTCTGCCACCATTATTTCTGCTTCTTTTGTTCTGCCGAGGCTTTCTAAAATTCGAATTTTTATTATTTTTAACCTCGCTTGGGTGTATTCATCGTATTTGTCAACGTGAGTTTTCATCAAGTGATCCAGGAGGCCAAGAAATGATGCTGGCTTAATGCGTAAGGCTATTGATTCTGCCACCTTTAGCATTTCGTAGCCAAAATCACCATAACCAAACCAGGTTTTAACCCGCAGTGATTTGTCTAAATAGGCATACAACTGCTCCAGCAATTCCGGGCTCACGGTTTTGGATTGTGCGATGTGGCCTAAAACTTCGATGCCTTGAAACAGAATACCGCTCACATTGCCCGCAGAATCATCGCAATTTTGAATCACATCTAATCCGATTTTGCACGAAGCCTGCACGATGACCAATGCATCGCGGAAATTCTGTTGTCCGATGGCTTTGCTGGCAATATCTAGAATGGGTTGTACTTCTTTTGAAAAAGCAAAGGTGGATCTGTAATCCATAAAGCCGCGGCTGGAATGTTGTCGGACCAGTTGGTGCAGCATCCCTTCATATTTGGCTGCTATGTCTATGCTGGGATCTTTTTCTGCAAAAAATAACAGGAATTTATTGCCAAAATCACGATTTCCTTGATGTTGGTCTCGAACGAAACTGCGCAGTTCTTCCAGGTCAATTTTCAGCAACAGTTCCTCAAAAGTCAGCTTCTTAGGCTTGTTGGATTTGACTTTTGGCAAGGTAGGCTGTCCTGCTAGCGCATATAATACAGCTACAACATGCTTGCAAATGGGGCCTCCATCGTATGGGCAGTCGCACGAAACAGACTTAATGGCCTTCTTTTTTAATACAATTTCTACTTCGTAGTTTTCACTACCAGACACTACGGCCTCCCAATGGCCAGGCTCGTTTTCTTCCAGCGTTTCCACCGCTTGGCTTTCAAAATATTGCAACCCGCGCTTTAGAATGGTGGGGTCAATCTGTTGCTTGAAATTTTCTAGCGTGAGCATAAGTACGTCAACTATTTGAATATTCTTGAATATCTCGAAAAATTAAGCGAACCATCGGTGGCGATTTGATGGCAATATGACACAAGTCACAGATAACATTACGCCTGCTCCAAAATAAACCCCGCGTCAATTTTCAACACGGAGTGCAAGCGTTTAGCCAAGTCCATATTCACCTTCCGTTTTCCTTGCATCACTTCGGAGAGGCGGGTGGCAGTGACCCCAAGTAGCGAGGCAAGGTCTTTTTGCTTTAGCCGTTGTTCGTAAATTTTAAGCTCGAGCATTTCTGTAAGCGTACGCGGCTGGCGGATAGGCATAAGCGGAATGCCGTCTTCCCAGGATTCTGCGAGTAAGGAAAGATGGCGAAGTTCCTCCTTTTTAGGAGCGGAGAGCGTATGTTCACCACCCTGCGCAGTGAATTTTTGGAGGTATATTTCCACCCGCTCCATGACTTGGTGGTAATCTTCTTCGGAATTGGTTTTGTATTGCATAATCGTTCAGATTGTGGTTACATCCACTTTGTCGTACTCCGCATGGGTGCCGACAAAGCGGATGAAAATTGTTCGGATGTCGAAGAAAACTATCGCAATCAAGCGGTAGCTATTGCCTCGAATATTGAACATAACTAGCATTTCGCGCTGATAACTGATGAAACGCAGGAAGTCTTCAGCAAAAACCTCGAAATCGTCTGGAGGCTGTAGCGATGTTTTGGGGCTTTGAAACTCCTTTATATTGATGTGATTGAAGCCTTTGCCAAACTCCAACTTAAGTTGTTCCGCTAAGGTTCTCACAACCTGTTTGCCAAATTCGGCGCGTTGGTCTAGTGGCGAATCTTGTGCCCGATTTGCCAATACAACAATACCAATTCAGCGTTGACCGCCCGCGCCGCACTGTGTCGGGCTTTGACAATGAGGGTTTTAACTTCAGTGAAAAGATGATTTTCAGGTAGCATGAGGGACAAATTTGACTGCAATTATAGCGTAGGAAATGTGTAACTTTTTTATTTAATTGTGTAATGCAACCTGAAAGTAGGTAGCTGACCTTTGTGCTATTAATTTCTGCACTTAAATAAAAATTTAACCATGAAAAAACTTTTTCTTTGTTCGTTTGCAACGTTGCTATTTCTATCGTTTTCTTCGATAGCTGCATTTTCAGCAACTTCCATTACTCCAATTCCAGTACCAACTACAGTGTCTAAATCAGTTGACCCTGCTAAATCTGAAAAATTAACGGCTCGTTTAAGTGAAATAAAAGCTATTGACAAAACCGGCCTTAATTTTTCTGAAAAGCGCGTGTTGAGAAAAGAAACACGCTCTATCAAACGTGAATTGAAGCAACTTAGCGGCGGAGTTTATGTTTCTGTTGGCGCGCTTATTCTTATTGCTGTGCTATTGATTATCCTGCTTTAAGAGGTTTTGTCGGGCTTTAAAATGTGCTAACTAGTTACAAAAAATTTTATATCATGGGGCGTCTAACTTATCTCTTCGTTACTATCTTTTTGAATGCTTGGATCATAGGCTTTCTTGGCTTTGGAGCTGGAGAATTAATTCATATACTATTGCTTTTTTCATTTATCACAATAGTACTTAGTTCAACAAACGCATCAAAAACCTTTAAGGTGTTTTTTCATCGGTAATAAGCCAACTGGTCTCTTAAAGGAGCAGGTGAATTCTGTAAGACATTTAAGAAATAGTGTAAGGGTCGCCCAAATGAAAGGAATGATCTTTTTTAGGTAAAAATAAATTTACGATTTCAAAATAATATCATCAACACAACTGAGGTAAAAGGAAATTGGAACGAGCATAAGGGCATAATTACGTCGCTTTAAGGAATAGTAGAGACCGGCCCAGAAACCAACGATTTTCCTTTGGACTAACTATTGGACATTTTGATTTTAGTTAATGATGCTATATTAGTAAAACATTGAAATTCAATTATTTACTTTATAATATCAAATGTAAAATACCGAAATATTCAGTAATCTGTCTTAAAAGGTATCCTATGTCCATTTTTTAATCCTTTGATTTTTGTTAAAACACCGTTTAGTGGAGTATCCACTAACGGTGTTTTTCAAATAAGTACCAATGAAATAACAAAATATCTAGAAAGGGTACACATTTTTCAGTTAAAAACCCAATGGAAGTTCTTTGACTAAAGCCCCCCACGCAGAAACTGATATTCAGTTTATAAACTTTTTCTTTCCTTGGTCGTTCCGTTTCCTAGGCAAATCACCTACATTTGCGCACTTTTTGACAAAAAAACAAGAAATGGCTTCCACAATATTCGACCTAAAAATGCTGAAGGCGTTTTATGACGCCTTACCTGCCCGCGTAGATGCGGCCAAAGCCAAGCTTAAACGCCCGCTTACACTTTCTGAAAAAATCCTTTTTGCCCACCTACATGGCGATAATCCGCTTACAGATTACAAACGCGGTGGTGATTATGTGTTTTTTCAGGTAGACCGCGTGGCCATGCAGGATGCTACTGCGCAAATGGCACTGCTGCAATTCATGACCTGTGGTCGTAAAAAAGTGGCTGTGCCCAGCACGGTACACTGCGACCACCTGATCACGGCTGAAGTAGGCGCAGTAAAGGACATGGCTGTAGCTTTGGACAAAAACAAAGAAGTTTTTGACTTCCTCAGCACGGTTTCGCAGAAATACGGGATCGGATTCTGGAAACCGGGCGCAGGCATTATTCACCAAATCGTGCTCGAAAACTATGCCTTCCCAGGCGGCATGATGATCGGCACCGACTCCCACACCGTGAATGCAGGTGGACTTGGCATGGTTGCCATTGGTGTGGGTGGCGCAGATGCTGTGGACGCAATGAGCGGCATGGCTTGGGAGCTCCAAATGCCAAAACTCATTGGCGTAAAACTTACGGGCAAATTGCGCGGCTGGACTTCGCCCAAAGACGTAATTCTCAAGGTATCTGGTATCCTCACCGTAAAAGGTGGCACTGGAGCCATTGTTGAATATTTCGGCCCAGGTGCCCAAAGCATCAGTGCCACAGGTAAAGGCACAATCTGCAACATGGGTGCTGAAATCGGAGCTACAACCTCAACTTTTGGCTACGACAAATCTATGGCCCGTTACCTCAAAGCCACTGGTCGCAGCAAAGTGAGTTCGATGTGCAACAAGGTAGCCGACTACCTCACGGGCGATGCTGAATGCTATGCCAACCCCGAAAAATACTTCGATCAAGTGATCGAGATCGATTTAAGCAAACTTGAGCCGCATATCAACGGACCGTTCACGCCAGATTTGGCTTGGCCATTGTCAAAATTTGCTGCGGCAGTAAAAAAGAACAAATACCCTGCAAAACTAGAAGTTGGCCTCATTGGTTCTTGCACCAACTCTAGCTACGAAGACCTTACCCGGGCGGCTTCCATTGCGCGTCAAGCCAGCGAAAAAGGCATCGAAGTCAAAGCAGAGTTCACGATTACGCCTGGTTCTGAGCAAATCCGCTTTACCGCAGAACGCGATGGACTTTTGAACGATTTTGAAAAAATGGGCGGCCTGGTTTTGGCCAATGCCTGCGGCCCCTGCATTGGTCAGTGGGCGCGACATATTGACGATGAGAATCGCCCGAATTCGATCATGACCTCGTACAACCGCAACTTCACCAAGCGCAACGACGGCAACCCAAATACTCATGCTTTTGTGGCTTCGCCTGAAATCGTAACGGCATTTGCCATTGCAGGAGACCTAATGTTCAACCCGAAAAAAGGGACTTTGCTGAATAAAAAGGGAGAATTGGTAAAACTTGATCCGCCCAAAGGCATCGAATTGCCCAAAGCCGGATTCGCTGTGGAAGATGCAGGCTACGTCGCTCCTGCCAAGGGCGCGATCAAAATTGCCGTTGCCAAAGACAGTCAGCGTCTGCAATTGCTAAAGCCATTCAAGCCGATCACGAACGACGAGCTCACGAATATGCGTGTGCTCATCAAGGCAAAAGGTAAATGTACAACCGACCATATTTCGATGGCCGGACCTTGGCTCAAGTTTCGCGGACACTTGGAAAACATTTCCAACAACTGCTACATCGGTGCCGAAAACGCCTTCACTGGCGAGCGAAATAAAGTATTCAATGTGGAAAAAGATCAGTTCATGGAAGTGCCAGCCTCCGCACGGCATTACCAGAAAAAAGGCATCAGTACCATCATTTTCGGAGAGGAAAACCTCGGGGAAGGCAGCAGCCGCGAACACGCAGCAATGGAACCCCGCTACCTCGGCGTTCGTGCTGTGGTGGTAAAGTCCTTCGCCCGTATCCATCAGACAAACCTGAAAAAACAGGGTATGCTGGCGCTCACGTTTGCCAATCCTGCTGATTATGACAAGATTCGTCAGGACGACCTGGTGAGCATCCTAGGTTTCGATAAATTTGCCCCAGGCAAGCCACTCCAGATTGTGCTTTCGCATGCTGACGGCAGCACCGAGAAGTTCGACGTGAACCACACTTACAACGATGCACAAATCGAGTGGGTAAATTCGGGGAGTGCGTTGAATAAGATTCGTCGGGATTTTGGCGTGAAATAGGAAACGCGAGTTTTGCACCGAGTATAAAAAATTGGGGCGAGTTACCACAGCCGGTAACTTGCCCCAATTTTTTATAAGCGGTACTTGCGATTCATGAGTTATCTGCGGGAGATACTAGTGGCAGGGGCACGAAGTCTTTGACGGTTTGTTCGACTCTTTTGAACTGATACTTTGTTGCGCCTCAGTCATGGAGAGCCCGCTACAATCCTTCGTCGCGCCTAGTCTAATCTCAAAATAATCTGACCAAACTATCAAAGACTTCGTGCCCCTGCCACTAGTTCACAAAGCTTTTGAAAAACAATTACACTAAAACATATAGTTCCAAAACTTCCGCTTTTTCTTAGCCCCACTTTTCGTCTTTTTCACAAAGGTTGGGTCGCTGTTGTTGCCCCGTACATTGGCGCGGTTGAAGCCTACCACCACATAGGTGTAATATTCCCCTTCAACCGCCGTGTAGTCTTCAAAATACCATTTGTCCGCGTAAAAAGGGGTGAATCCCAAAAGGTTGCGCGGGTTGTCGAACTTCCCGACGCCCTCCCCATCGAAACGGTAGAGGGCGAAGTAAAAAGGCATTTCATCGCCGGATAGAAGTTGACAAAGATTCCAGGTGAGCTGCACGGTGCTGGGGGTGCCTTCTACCCGACAAACGGTGGCCGTGGCAGGCATGGCTTTGGAAAGCAAGGGCATGGGCGGCACCAGCGCGGGGTATTTCCAAAGCGAATTGAGCAAGGTGTCTTGCACACCCAGCGGATTTTTCAAGAGCGGCTTTACCGAGAAAAACACGCTACCGCTCACATTGGGGTTCGCACGATTGAGGGTGATTTGATCGCTGATCTCTGTTTCGTTTTCCCAGTTTGGGTCGTTGGCAGAATTGTTGATCTTATAGGCTGCGTGGCCAACGTATAGTTGTTTGCCATAGAGGTGCTTGCTCCACCAATCCACTAAAATCTCGTAGTCCGCAGGGGGGTATCCGATGCTCCAGTAGATTTGAGGGGCCACGTAATCAATCCATCCTTTTTCAAGCCAAAACAACACGTCAGCGTATAGGTCATCGTAACAAGTCACGCCAGCGCGGGTATTGGAGCCTCGCTCTGGGTCACGCTCTTTGTTTCGCCAGACGCCGAATGGCCCAATGCCAAACTTTACATAAGGCTTGTATCTTTTGATGGTTTTCGACACGCCTTCGATCAGCACGTTGACGTTGTTGCGCCGCCAATCTCCAATGTCGGTGAAGTCGTGGTCGCCGGAAGCGAAGGCGTTGTAGTCGTCGAGCGCATCGTCGAGGTTATGGTTCTTATCCTTGTATGGATAAAAATAGTCATCGAAGTGGATGCCGTCCACATCATAGCGCTGCACGATGTCTTTCACTACATTGGTCAGATATTGGCGCACAGAGGGACTGGCTGGGTTGAAATACCATTTATTCCCATAACGGAAAAACCACTCGGCTTTGCGACGATCAGGCAAAGAACGCAGCGGGTGCAATAGGTCGAGTGCCGAGGTGTCGAGGTCGAAAGTAGCACGGTAAGGATTGAGCCAGGCGTGGAATTCCATACGGCGGTCGTGCGCTGATTTAATCATGTATTCCAGCGGATCGAAGAGCGAATCGTCGAGCATGGCACCCTGCTGACCTACCAGAAATTTGCTGAGTGGCACCGTCTTCGATTTGTAAAAAGCATCGCCCGCTGGGCGTATCTGCACGAACACGGCATTCATGTTCATCGCCTTCAGGATGTCCAACAAACTGTCGAATTCCGATTTGATTTCGAAAGAAGATAGTCCAGGCCGTGAAGGGAAATCAATATTCGCTACGGTGGCTACCCAAGCGCCGCGCAGTTCGGCAGGCGGCGAGGAAGATGCCTTTTGAGCGAAGGCGGCGGATTGAGCCAGGCAGAAAACGGAGATAAAGAAGAGGAGTAGTCGCAATGGTATGTTCATAAACTAGGTGGTTTTGGGGGTGAAAGTAGGCGTTTCTATTTGTTTGGCTGCATGACTATGTGCCCGAAAATTGCCTTGAGCATTTTATCCCTATTTTTGGGAATCTTTTCAACACTCACCACCTTCACATGAAACTACTTTCCTTTCTTTTACCCACACTTTTCGCGTTTTCACTTACTGCACAAAATCGTTTTTTAGAGCCCATTTTTGATCAGGTAACCAAAACGCCCAACATCATTTACGGCACAAATGCCACGGTTCAAGCAGCTTCCGCTATGAATCAGGCAATTCCTCAACCCCTCGTGCTCGAAGTGTACGAACCTACGGGCGATACCGCTTCCGCCCGCCCACTGGTTTTGGTAATTCCCGGAGGGTTTTTCCTGCCGAAAAATCTGAACCTGAACTGTGAAGGTTCATTACGCGACTCTGCGGTCGTTGAAATTTGCATTCGATTGGCAAAAATGGGATATGTGGCAGCGGCTGTAGACTACCGTTTGGGCTGGAATCCATTGGCATCACAGCAGACTCTGCGCATGCTGACCTACGTTCAAGCCGTGTACCGAGGTATCCAGGATGCACGAACCGCCATTCGCTATTTCAAAAAAACGGCGGTAGAAGATGCCAATCCTTTTCGAGTAGACACCACGCGCATCGTGCTTTGGGGCGAATCTGATGGCGGAGGAATAGCCCTGGGCGCGGCGTATGCCAACTCGCCCAATGATTGGGATGACCCCAGTTTGGTCATTTTTCCACCCAGTGTTCCGGCCATTTTCCCACTCTATATTGGCAATATTTGGGGGACGGACGTAGGCGTATTGGACGCCGCTGGACAAGCGCTTTATGGTCTCCCGGAAGGGGACACACTCTGTTACCCCAATTGGCCCGGATATTCCTCTGATTTTCAATTTTGTGTGAGCATGGCGGGTCGGATGCTCGACTTGCCCTGGATAGGGGTTGGCGAAATGCCCGCCTTGCTTTTTCACGCGCCCAATGATGCTTTGCAAGTTTGTGGAGACGCCGTGTTTCACGTCCCACCACCGCTCAGTTTGCCAGTTACTTCCTTATCTGGCAGTTGTATCATTGCCGAACAGTTGGACATTTATGGAAACAACCAATTGTTTTTGGATGCCGATATCAATGATTGCCTGACCAGCCATGCCAACACTTACAATGGCGGTTTGGAAGGTTTTTATCCTTTTGTTGGGCTTCCGGCGGGTAAAGCCCGCCCTTGGCAATGGACAGCGCCTTGTGTCAACAACCCAACAGGCCCAACTGATGGGGCATTTGCCCGGCAGTATCTGGATACGGTGATGGCCTATTTTGCGCCCCGTGCATGTGCAGCACTCGCTCTTTGCAACGCACAACCCGACCCGAATGGGATATGTGGTACCCAGGTGAAAGGGAAGGCGTTTCTGGATTCCAATCAGAATG
>JBBQLD010000148.1:0-9791 GCA_038327555.1 Chitinophagales bacterium | reverse complement strand
TACTATTTTAACAAACATTCAGCCTGCCGCATCAGCAAGTCCACTTGTTGTACCTCATAATCATCATAGCCTTTGCTCCAAAGAATACGAATCCTGTCGAGCCCGTTGCGCCGTATTTTTTTTAAAGCTTCTGCGTTGAGCGGGTAGTGCCCTTGGAAAATAGAACCGTCATTTTCAGGATTGAAAGTACCCTCATCAGCAAGGGCATTTTGCAGTTCAAAAGTGCTGCCATCGAGGAATTTTAGCGTTGCAACGCTGTTTTTTTCCAAACGCCCAAAAGCCTTGCGGGCATTTGGGTCGTTGATGATAAACGTGAGTTGTAGTGCAATATTTGGCCCGGAACTAGAAAGCGCAGCCTCGCAGATGACATGGGTTTTGCCTTGCAAATAGGTTTTCAATGCAGGGTTGGTGTATCGAAAAAGTTCAGCAGCGGCCAACTGACGGGAAATTTCGCCCGAAAACTCGTCGCGGCTGCTCGATGCAATCTTGCAGGGCGGGGTGGGCGGGCGGAGCATCACATCTGTTGCTGGATTGTATGCAGCGAATCGTTTGAGCGGAGTGATTGGTTTGTTAGCGATGGGTGCGTTGGTGACGCGTTGATCGGCAGAGGGGTCGCTGTCCGAATTTAAGTTTTCGGTTGGTGGGGATTCTTTTTTCTTTTTTTCTTTTTTCGGCTTGGACTCTTTTTCTGCAATGGTTTCATTTGCTGGTTTTTCTGTAGGGATTGGGGGGTAAAGTTCGTCGTAAATTTGGTTGACTTGTTTCCAGGCCTTGGGCAGATTTTTGCGCAGATTCAAGCTGTCCATATCTGCCAAAGCAAGCGTAAACTGGGTCAGTTTTTCCGCTTTTGCAGTTAAATCAAATCCCTTTTTATAAGCATTCTTGGCAAATTTAGCTACCTTGGTCAAGGAATCAATTTGATTTTTAGAGACGGTAGAGTCCGCCTTCGCTAAGGCTAATTGGTTTAATGCCAGACCTTGGGCCTTTTCTAAATCAGGCGTTTGTTCCTTTAATCGCATTTCTAAACCTTGAGCGGTACCAAATAGTTGGACACCAATACGCCCCATACTGGCCAAATTCAGGCTGTCCAGAGGCGGAAAAGGCTGCGGCCGGGTTTGAGCAAAGGTTAAAAATGGAGCAAATAATAAAAGTGTACGGACGGCTAAAAAGCCTATTTGGATACGGGAATGCATTTTTGTCTATTTTCCTGCAAAAGTAAGCTGGCTTTACGGTTTTTCGCACCCACATTTTTTCAACTAACTTTGTTTATGAAATCTCTACTCACGACATTAAGCATTGCTTCCATAACGCTTATGTTCTCTTGCGATGCAGGAACCAAAGCTCCAACCAACCAAACCATGGATTTTAAACAAATTTCAGTAACCTATCCCGCTACGCGGAAAGACACCGCAGTGTCAGATAATTACCACGGCACCAACATCGCCGACCCTTATCGTTGGCTCGAGGACGATCAAAGTGCCGAAACCAAAGAATGGGTGACTCGCCAAAACATCGTCACCAACGGCTATCTCAGCCAAATCCCTTTCCGGGACAAGGTAAAGGCCAGACTGGAACAGATTTTTGATTACGAAAAATACGCGCCACCCTTCAAAGAAGGCGACAAATTCTACTTTTTCAAAAACGACGGCCTTCAAAATCAGAGCGTCCTCTATGTACAAGACAATCTGAACAGCCAGGCTGAAACGGTGCTGGACCCCAACAAATTCAGCACAGACGGAACCACGTCACTCGGAGAGCTTGACTTCTCTCAAGATGGTCGCTACCTCGCTTATTCCACTTCTGTGGGGGGCTCTGACTGGCGTACCATCGTGGTCAAGGATCTTCAGACAGGTGCAATGCTGCCCGACGAAATCAAATGGGTTAAATTTAGTGGCATCGCCTGGCAGGCAGATGGATTCTACTACACCCACTTCCCGGAGCCTAAAAAGGGCGACGAACTAAAGGCCGCCAATAAATTTGGCGCCGTTTATTTCCACAAGCTGGGTACGGAACAATCCGCCGACAAACTGGTATACAATGATAAGGCCCATCCCGACCGCTCTTTTGGTGCCGCTACAACAGACGACGAACGTTTTCTGGTAGTCTCTGGCTGGGAAAGCACCAGTGGTAACGCGATCTATGTCAAGGATTTAAGCAAGGTCAATGCCGCTTTTGTACCCATCGTTACGACCTATGAAAAAGACTTTGGGTTGGTGGATAATATCGCGGATAAATTACTGATTTTGACCAACCACAATGCGCCTAATCAACGCCTAATCCTGATCAATCCGGAAAAGCCAGCGGAAGCGAACTGGGAGACCCTCGTCCCGGAAGATGCCGCCGACGTCTTGCAAAGTGCCGTGATTTGTGGTGGGAAAATCGTGTGTTCTTACCTGCACAATGCTTCCAGCAGTCTGCGAGTATTTGATCTGGCTGGTAAGCTCGTTCAGGAAGTCAAACTCCCTGAAATTGGCACCGTTGGGGGCATGACTGGAAAGCCAAAAGATCCTATGGCTTTCTTCTCGTTCACCTCCTTCTTGCGTCCAAATACCATTTATAGTTTGAACATGAACTCCCTGGAAACCAAGGTGTTCAAAGCGCCTAAAATTGATTTCAATTCAGATCTTTTCACCACCGAACAGGTCTGGTACACTAGCAAGGACGGCACCAAAGTGCCCATGTTTATCACCCGCAAAAAGAACATCGCTTACGACGGCCAAAATCCAACGTTGCTCTACGGCTATGGTGGATTCAACATCAGTCTAACGCCCACATTCAGCCCTTCAAGGGCGGCTTTGCTGGAAAATAATGGCATTTATGCTGTGGCAAATATTCGTGGTGGCGGTGAGTTTGGCGAAAAATGGCACAAGTCCGGCATTAAATGTCAAAAGCAAAATGTATTCGATGATTTTATTGGAGCGGCGGAATTCCTGATTGATAAAAAATATACCGCACCGGCTCGATTGGCCATTCAAGGAGGATCAAATGGAGGATTGCTGGTAGGTGCTTGCATGACTCAACGCCCCGAGCTGTTCGGGGTGTGTTTCCCGGCGGTGGGCGTATTGGATATGTTGCGCTATCATCAATTTACCATTGGATATGCCTGGGCTTCGGATTATGGTCGCTCTGACAATGCAGAAGATTATCCCTGTCTAATCAAATATTCGCCGTTGCACAATGTAAAAAAGACTGCCTATCCTGCTACGATGATCACCACAGCAGACCACGATGATCGGGTAGTGCCAGCCCACTCTTTTAAGTTTGCTTCTGCCTTGCAGGAAAAACAACAAGGCACGAACCCGACCTTGATTAGAATCGAAACCAGCGCTGGACATGGCGCGGGCAAACCTACTTCTAAACTTATAGAAGAAGCCGCCGACATCTTGTCGTTTATGTTCTACAATATGAAAATGCAGGTAATTTACGGGGACATGAAGGGGTAGGGGAATTCCCAATGTCCAATGAGGAAGGTTCAATCGATGCCATTTCGAGGTGAATGGACAGATGATTTAGTCGCGGGCTTACACATGAGATTCTGGACGACTGCCCACCATAAACTGTGGTTTCAAGAAATTCTACATGGCTGGCCATGTCCAAGTCCTCCAGAACCTCGTGGATAAGCAAAAGACCATTGATGAATTGCCCTATGGCCAACGGCCGTGTGGCAAATGCTATTCCTGCATGGCAAGCCTTAGCGGAGTGAAGGGTGAGAAAATCATTGTCGGAAGTAACCACAACAAAGCTCTCTGAAAGGGCAAACTGGAGGTGGTCGGCATCACTTAATGTTAATCTTCCAGCTTCTGCGCAAGTCAAAACTTCCACACCGCGAAGCCGAAGGCCTTTTGCGACGGCTTTGGGAATATGCTCGTCCAAGAAAAATTTAATGCTCGCCATAGAGCTGCTCCCGGTTGACCTTAGAGGGAATTGCCTTTTTCAACGTTGCAACTTGCGCTTGCTCTTTATTCCATTGTTCCTGAAGCGGTTTTTTATGCAGGTGATAAAAGGCCAATGCCGTGTACACGTCAGCCAGGGTCAGGTCATATGTGTCGGCAATATCGTCAGCACTCATGCCGAGCGATTCAAACCAAGAAACTATGTCTTTTATACGAATCCGCCGACCTTCGATGTGTGGCTGATTGCCCAGAAGTTCGGGCGACTGGACTATTTTAGTGGCAATGGAAAGTGCACTCATGAGATGATGGTGGTTTCTTATTTTGATTTACAAAGTTAGGGTTTTTGCCTCTGGATTTTCATATTTTTACGTTTTCAGATAATCGGCAACTACCGCCAGGGAATGATAGTCAAGCAAGCAAGCCATGTTTTAAATTTTTTTTGCCACCAAGTGGGCGAGTGCGCCCAATTTCTTATTCAGAGTTCCCAATGTCCTAGATTCGGTTTTACAACGGCATCTCTTATCGCAGACTCGTCCAGCCCCTTGAAAATTGAACCTTCCCTGTTGGACATTTACACTCATTTTCCCACCACCACCGACTCTACCAAAGTTTCCTTCTCCGTCCGAATCCGCAACTGATATACCCCAACAGGCAAATGCTTCAGATCCAGCGGAATATTCTGCTCCGTTACTTCCCGTACCGTCCAAGTGTTTAGTACCCGACCAGTAGCATCTAACAACGTGAGGTGCAAGGTTTGTGCTTTCGGAAAGGCCACTGCCAACCAAGCTTTTTCCTGAGCAGGATTAGGGAAGACTTCAGTGAAAAATTCAGTCGAAACATCTTGATTTCCAACTGTTTCCGTCAAGGTAAAATCAAACGACGCCGTACATCCATTGCCGTCTGTAATTACTAGTGTGTAGTCGCCAGCCGGAGCACTGGTCAGGTCTTCCGAATTGACAAATGGAGCACCGTTTCGCAGCCAAACATAGCCATATTGACCTGTTCCGCCAGCGATGTCGAGGTAAATTGAGCCATCGCTTTGGCCTAGGTGCGGCTGCTCAATACTAGTGGGTACTGCGGTGATGACTGGAGGATTAACGATGGTCGAAAGGAGTGTGGCATCACAACCCAGCGCATCGGTCACGGTAGCAGTGTACTCGCCCGCCGTGAGCATACTAATTTCTGCGGTTGTAGCATTGGTTGACCAAAGGTAGGTGTATGGGCCTGTACCGCCACTTACCATCGCTGACAGCACACCGTTATTGGCATTGTAACAGTTGGGTTGAAGTGCAGTAAGCGTTCCGTTCACAGCACAAACAATCGCTTCACAATCGTCGGCATTGCCAGACAAGGATTTTTCGCAACCCATAGCATCCATTACCACTACGAGATAGGTCTCACCAGAAGCCAGTATTTGTCCATCGAACGTGCCGCTGAAGATGTAGGGTGGAATGCCGCCCTCTGCTTCAATTTGAAGCTCCGAAATATTGGTGCTGATACATTTTTCGTTCACTTGCAGCGTCACTGCTTCAAACGGAGCCTGTTGTGATCCGTCCAGAATTTGCAGACAAAATTCACCAGTTACTGGCCCAGCGGCAGCAATTTGAGCAGCAATTTGTACGAAATAGGTTTCGCCTGCAGAAAGTGCCCCAAGCGTCAGAAATCCATCGCAACGCAAAGGATTTTCTGCGCAAAGCACATTTTGGAAGTTGCTGCAATCGCCTTTCCAAACTGCCAAAATATGTGGGAAATCAGCTCCAGTGTTAAAACGAACCGACCCGGAACTGGGTGCTACGAAGCTATACCAAACATCGCTGGCAATAGAAACTACACAAGGCGGGGTAATCCCGGAGACTGTTGCGCCAATGTTACTTCCATCCGTACAACCGCCTCCAATATTGACAGGAATAGCCGCCGTGCAATTGTCGTTGGCTGGAGCATTCTGGTTTTTCTTTAGAATTTGTGGGCAAAGCGAGCCTTCTATAGTAGCGAAAGTTCCAGAAATTTGAATGAGATAGGTTGCCCCAGCAGTTAAACTTGGAAGTTCAAGTGAACTTCCTTTGTGGTTGGCCGCTATTTCGTTCAATGTACTACAAGTGCCGGAATAGAGGGTGATGATGTCTGAGAAATCGGCGTTGCTCTGCACTTCTAAAACCTCATTGATCGCAAGTGCTGGTGCAGTAAAGGTATACCACACATCATGCCGGGCCAATTCGTTCAAGCCTGGTACTGTAAGGGAGGAGCTTGCATTCAAATTGGTAGAATTCAAGCAGATAGCATCGATAGTTAGTGAAATTGGGGTTGCACAATCGTCGTTTGTTGGAGCTACAGGAGATGTCGGGACTTGTGCAATGCCGACGCAAAGTATGCCGCGCGAAACACCAAAACCACCCTCCCGGCCACTTACCCGAAACAGGTAATTTATGCCGTTTTGAACAGGCAAATAAGTGCTTTCCCCGGTGAATCCATGCTCATCTCGATTATTGCAAAGCAAAAGTTGAGGCGTGGTACAATCACCTGTGAAAACGTTGACTACATCGTTGAACAATGCATTGGTGGTAAACTTAGCCGTTCCGGTAAAATCCGCAGTCCAAGTATACCATAGTCCACCGACGCTTTTTTCGACACAAGTTGGGAGCGGGCCATCGAGCAGGGCATTAGTGTTGTTGCTCGTTAGACAGGTTTGTCCGGTGAAAAGTGGTTCGGCATTGCTGCATATATCATTTGCGGGCCCCAAGCCAGCAATTTTTACATTATCTATGCCAGCCCACCAGCCCCAATCTTTGCCATCATCAAATTCAAAAACCACCCGCATTTGTTGAGAGCGGTATGGCGACAGGTCGAGAATAGCGTGTACATAAGCTGAAAAATAAGGGCCGCCTACGTCCCCAGTAGATTCGCGAACTAAAAATTCCTCGCCATTTCCATTTTGGACAAAAACCCTGATTTGTTCTTTATAGTAACGCAAAATGACGTCAAAATCAAGATTAAACTGGCCAAACTCCGTGCCATTAAACCATGGAGATATGAGTCGTACGACGGAAAATGGTGTGTCTTGGCCCAAAAGATCGTCGTCAAAAAACGCAAAACAACTGCCGTCCATTGAATTACTGCCGCCAAGGGCAGCGCCTTCGGTGATTAAGCCGAACTTCCAATCATCAACCCCGGTCACAATTTGTGTTTCCCATCCAGCAGGTTTTTCACATCCATTGAATGATTCAACTACAACATTTGTACCTTGCCCCTTTCCGGTCACAGAGATATTGTCTACCCCAGCCCACCAGTTGTAATCATCAGCATCATTATAGCGAAAAATTAGGCGTGCATTAGGGGACTTCGTAACGAGTGCCAGATCAAACACAAGCGTTTCAAAATCGTAAAGATTGGAGCCAGTGGAATGAAAATTGTCATAACGAGTTATCAGCTTTTCGGTGATACCGTCCGTCACGAGAACCTCAAAACTTTCTTGAGCTTCGTTCCAATCACGGTAGTGCACATCGACGGAAAGTTCGACAGTTGGATATTGAGACGCATCAAAAGGGGGCGAAACAAGATCAAGGATGTAGGGAGGGGTTTGATCGCCAGTAGCATCGTCATCAATGAAAAGGAAGCAAGAGCCGTTCATGCTTTGTCCATTATTATCGTCGTTTAGGTTGGTGGCCCCAATGTACCATACTGGATTTTGATTGCCCGTGATATTTACCTGCCAACCTGCAGGCAAGCTACAATTGTCGAAGTTTTCAGTATAAAGGGCTACTTGAGCATTTGAAGAGAAAGCCCAGAGGGTAAAAAAGAAGGTGAAGGCAGCGAGTTGGCGCATGATTGGTTAAATTTTTTTCGTGCGAAAGATAGAACGGAGGCGCGGGAATCGAGTACCAAAAAATTAAAAAATCTAAATTACTTACTTTCTTTTAAAAAAAATTTGTGCGTTTGAAAGAGAGCCCCATAAATTTGCCGCCTTAGAAAACAGCAGTACCTATACTTTCGGTGCACTGACTATCAAAACCAAAATTCTCCCTGACCTTGGCTAAAAAACGCGTTGTCAAAGATTATGATGCCCTCTCAGAGGACATCACCCGGCTTGTAAAGCAAAAGTATCCTTCGGGTTATGCCGAAAGCCTTGTTACCTATAGTAACAAGGATGGCAAAAAAGTATCGGCACTCCCTTTTGAGACCGACGATACTTATTATCTCATCCGTATGACCATTCTCGAAGCTAAACGCATCGTTAAAGAAGATGAGGACTTCGACGACGAAGGCCAGCTCAAAGAAGAAATCGCTGACGTTGAAGTTGAAGTCGACGATGAATTTGATGGAGTGGGTGAAGACGATGATGACATCGATGAAGGAGCTTCAGATGAAGATGATCACATCATTGTGACTCGCCGAAGCGACGATGAAGCGAATGATGTAGCTGACGACTCTGATTATTGAGTTCTGGATGTAGCTTCTGGTCAAATAAAAAAGCCCTGTTTTTGAGGTTCGTGCTCAAATACAGGGCTTGCTTATTTAAAAAAATATGGAATAAAAAGTTCGCTTAAAGCGCTCCTAAGCTACCCACTTGTCAATGTTAACCAGTGATTTTGGGTAGTTATTCCTTTCTAAATTGCTTAAAAGATCTGGCCGGTGAATCCTTTCTGCGGAAATTTTAGCGAGTTCTGAGCACCAGATACGGACAAAATCGCCCTGAGGATCATAGTTTTTAGCCTGGGTGAGTATATTGAAATAGCGGTCTTCTCGAGGATCGCTTCCAACACCTGCCACGTAGTTCCAGTTGCCCCAGTTGCTGCAAGGATCATAGTCAATCAATTGACTTTCAAAGTATTCGGCCCCCATTTGCCAGTTTACTTTCAGGTCTCGCACCAGAAATGAAGCTACATTTTGACGACCACGGTTGCTCATCCATCCGGTGGCATTGAGTTCGCGCATGTTTGCATCTATGAATGGTACGCCTGTGTGGCCTTTAGCCCATAAATCAAACATTTGGCGGTCGTTTTTCCAGTGGCTGAGGTCTTTTTCTTGAATGCCTCCTTTTTGGAAAATTCTGCTGCCATATTTTTTGCCCATCAGGCGAAAAAAGTCGCGCCATAGCAATTCAAAAAAAAGCCAGTAAGTGCTTTCATTGCTCACCCGTTCTCGTTCGTAGCGTTTAAGTTCGTGGTAAATAAATTTAGGAGAAAGGCAGCCTTGAGCAAGCCAGGGGGAAAATTTGGAGGAATAATCAGGCCCGATTAGCCCATTTCGAGTTTCTTTGTACTGTGTTACCCGATCTTTTTCCCAAAAATAATGACGAAGCCGCTTTAAAGCTTCCGTTTCACCCCCTTTGAATCCAAGAACAGCCCGCGGGTCAGCTTCAAAATCTTCATGCCCAAAAACTGGGAGCGTTGGCATATCCCCAGGCTCAAGGTTTGGCGGCAATGGAGGTAAAGCAGTAGGGGAGGGCAATGGAACTCGAACTGAGGTAATATGCTCTGTCTCCTTGCGAAACTGGGTAAATACGTCGGGCGTGTGTTGTACTGGCACTGGAAGGTCTTGGGTGTGATAGAGCATCTTGCCACGGGTGTACAAGAGTTCGACGCCAATGCCCCAAAGTTTTTGCTCCAGTCCGTCTTGTACTAATACTTCTTCTTGGGTGCGTTCGCGGTTGCAGATGACCCAAGAAACTTTTAGCTGTTGGGCCATTTCGGCCAAAATGTTTTCGGGATTTCCGACGCGTACCAAAAGTTGACTACCTAGTTTTTGAATGTTCTCGCGCAGGTCAGTAACGCTTTCGAGCATAAATTTTGTCCTGTGTTTGCCCGTTTTATGAAAGCCGAAACGCGTTTCTCCGAGGAAAACTCGTTCATCAAAAATGTAAATAGGCACTACCTCATCTGCCATTCGAAGTGCAGTAGCAAG
>JBBQLD010000147.1:0-9807 GCA_038327555.1 Chitinophagales bacterium | reverse complement strand
TACACCGCTCGGGATAGTTACATCCATGGAAGAAATACTAGGCGTTCCTCCACATGCGTCAACAGCGGTGGCCGCCGGAAATGTCGGCACCGCCGGGCATTCGACGGAGGCTGTTACCGTCGGGCAGGTGATAACCGGCCCGGTAATATCCGTAACAGTAATGGTACGGCTACAGGAGGAGGTATTGCTGCAAGCATCAATAGCCGTCCAGGTGCGCGTCACACTAAACCTTTGGGGGCATAAGGTGCTCGGGGTGGTTACATCCATGGAAGAAATACTAGGCGTTCCTCCACATGCATCAACAGCGGTCGCGGCCGGAAATGTCGGCACAGCCGGGCATTCTACGGAGGCTGTTACCGTCGGGCAGGTGATAACCGGACCTGTATTGTCCGTAACAGCAATGGTACGGCTGCAGGCGGAGGTATTGCCGCAGGCATCGGTAGCCGTCCAGGTACGCCGTACGCTAAATTCTTGGGCGCAAATGCCGCTCGGAGTGGTTAGATCTACAGAGGTTATTACGGGCGTACCGCATCCATCGGTAGCGGTAGCAGCCGGGAATGTTGGCACCGCCGGGCATTCGACGGAGGCCGTCACCGTCGGGCAGGTGATAACCGGAGCTATGATGTCGGATGCGTTATAAGTGACCTCGCAAGTTGTTGAATTTCCACCATCATCGTTTATGGTATAGGTGCGAACGAGTACATAAGGAGAGGCCAGACATCCTGTGCCAGAGGAGGTTTGGGTGATGATCACCTCTGTAGCCCCGCAGGAACTTACGACCGTAACATCCGAAGCCAAGCCAGGTGGGATGCCGCTAATACAGGAGAATGTGCCGCCAAAAGTAGGCGGGCAGGTAACCTCCAGGGTACAAAGACAACTGTTTGGCAAACCTACCGCATTAGCACTGGTCGAAATAGCACCTGCAGTTGAAAGTCCTCTACCGCTTAAGACGGCCCCATTGCCCAGATTGATGGCGCCTTCCGCAACAATAGTACCTTGAAAAAGGGTACCGCCCCCCGCATTGAATGCTCCGTTTATTTGCCAATACACATTACACAAATTGGCTCCGTTGGTCAACAAGATCCTAGAGGATGGATTCGTGGATAGAGCCCCATCCAATTGAAAAATAAAGATTGCGCCGGGATCACCCCCTCCATCTAAAATCAAATCTGCATTTAAGACGGAAGCACTGCCGATGCAGTAAATATTGGGTGCCAGTATCTGACCATTCCCAAACGGAGTACCCAAACGGAGCCGCAGGTAAGCCCAAACAGAAAGCCGTATGCCGAAGCCGCATCCGCGGCCGCTTGTGCGGAGACCGGATCTGCCACATGGATTTGGCCCACCAGAAATCCGGGCGGTGTGAATGCCCCTACATTCGTGCCAATATCGCCTACCACACTAGTGGCAGCATCACCGTTAAATGCACCGTCAGCAGTAAACAATGCAAAAGTGGAAGCTGCGCCTAAGTCAGGTACCTGAGCAAAAGCAAAATAGGGTGATAACAATAGCGGAACCGCTATTGCAGAAAGGAATAAAAATTTCATATAGATTAAAATGTAACGTTGTGAATGATTACACAAAGGTCTTTTAACAATCTGAATTTACGTTACACAATTCTGGAAAATTGTAGCATAATTCACAGGTTTCGATCTTTGCTTGTAACTATATGAAAAACCAAACAAAATTTTGACCCCTAGGCCGAATCCCGCTTATGAGACACCCTCTCCTATTTATCCAGGCTGCAAAATTGGTGGCGTGCAGTATAGCAAATAAAAAAGCAGTTACAAACCGAAGTTCATAACTGCTTGATAAAAAGAGAGCGGAAAACGAGACTCGAACTCGCGACCCTCAGCTTGGGAAGCTAATGCTCTACCAACTGAGCTATTTCCGCAATTGGTGCTGCAAAACTACACGGATTCTGAAAATTTTGCAAGCCGTTTTTTACAAACCCCAAAGTGGGCCCCGCCAGCACATTAAATCGGTGGAAGTAATTGTGATCCGGGAACTAACTCGCAAACCATTAGCCCTTAAGAATTCTAGCCAAAAACTGTCCTTTTTTATTTCCGCTATATTCCTGCAACTTTGTCCAGTAATTTCAATAGGCCGCTATTCCTTTTGAGATGCATCAAATTTCTCTCACACCTTTAATTCATAACAGTAAACATGAAACATTATCTACTGCTAGGCATTTGCCTTTCCTTTTCCTTTTTCGGGTATTCACAATCGGTCTATCCGCCCATTTTATGGACTTCATTTATCAATTCTTCACCGACTGACCCCTTTGATGGAGGTATTGAGATTTACGACATTGCTGTGGAGCCCTCTTCAGGCAGTGCATATATTGTGGCCAACTGTTTTTCCACCTGCACCATCGCTCCGGGTGTTACCATCACGCCTGATCCAAATGGCCAATCCACCGTCCTTATTAAATACGATGGAAACGGCCAATTCCTGTGGGCAAACGACCTGGGTGACCTTGGCGTCGGATATTCCGCAGTCTACATCACAACGAATCTTCAAGGCGGCGTCTATATTTCTGCGGCTTATTCAGTCGATGAGATAGATTTCGGGAATGGGGTCAAAGCGACCAAAAGTTGTGTTGGTACTTGCGCAGAAATATTTGTGGCCAAAATAGAATCCAGCGGATTAGCCAAATGGGCGCGCAGCGTTTCAGGAGGCATCACCAACTTCGGTTTGGCCCCAGTTGGCCTGGAGCTTGACCCAAGCGGTGCCTTATACCTTGCAGGCAATTATACCGGGCAGAATCTTGATTTTGGCAACAATCTGCAATACAGCAACCTCCCATTATACAATTTTTTTATAGCCAAGTACGATGCAGCGACTGGCATTCCACAGATTGCTTTTTTTGCAGCGCCTACCAGCGGAGCCGCTTCGGCATCCCACCTTGCCGTCAACGCCAACAATCAGATGACACTAGCGGGCAGTTTTTTCGGAACCCTCAAGTTTTCAGATGGACTTAGCATAGTTGCGCCGAGCAATGGTACCGGGTACTTCATAGCTGGCCTAAACACCAACGGGGCAAGCCAGTGGGTGCGTCAAATCAGCTCCTCCAATGATTATTACGACGTGTTGGGCATAGATATGGACGGAGCTGGAAACGCCTACCTGGCCATCGATGCGGATACCGATTTGAAGCTGGACAATAGCACTATCTTGACAATCAACTCCGCTTACGCGGGCATCGTGCTAAAATTGGAGGAAAACACGTTTTCAGTGCCCGTATTTATCGAATACGACACGGACGATTATGCGGTCGTGGATGTAAAACTGGACCTCTTGGGGAATATTTACACCGCGGGCTATACCACCGCACCGATAGAAGTTGCTGGCAATGTGGTAGGAATAGACGGATGTTTCGATGCACTGCTTACGGCTACAAGCAAGGACGGCTTGTTTCAGTGGGCCAGAAGCATTGGCGGTACTGGCTGCGAGGCGATCCCCAACCCCTATTTCGCTTCCTCGCTTGCGTTCGACCAAAACGGCTTCATGTACAGCGCCGGGCTATTTATCCAAGGGTTTAGCGAAGACGGGTTCAGTGCGGCAGGCACGGGCAGTTTTGTTGCCAAATACAATACCAGTATTGTAGGGACAGATGAGCCAAGTGCCCTGGGCACCTTGCTGATCAGCCCGAACCCGAACGACGGCGTGTTCAGCATCCAACTTAGCGAAACGCCTGCATCCAATGCCCAACTCACGGTGTACGACCTGAGCGGGCGGGAGGTATTGCGCCAGGAAATAAGCCAGGAGCAAACGGCCATTCATACGGCACTTCTGGCTGGCGCATACCTGGTTGTGGTGCAGCATGGGGAGCATTTGGATCGCCAGCGATTGGTGATTCAGCGGTAGGGTTCTCTAAAAAAGGCCTCCATCTTGGCCATGGTTAGTGCCCCATCCACCGAATAACATATCAATATACGAGGCAGATTTTTTGCCCATCAAGGCATGAGAAGGGCGATCCCGAATGCTTTCGGGATCGTCCTCCTCATGCCTAATTGAGCAAAAAATATGTCTTGCCAAACTGATACGTTATTTACAGGACGCGGCACTAGCAATGGTGAGTGTTTTTGATTTCCGATTTCCAATTACATGATTTCCGATTTTTGATGTTTTCAGCAAGCCTGGTATCCTATGCTACTGCCAGACAAAAATCCTCGTTTTTTGCTCAAATACTGCTTGAGCACTACATCAAAATCATATATTCAGAATTCAAAACAACGGTCCCAACCGCCACCTACCCTAGTGGCAGGGGCACGAAGTTTTTGACGGTTTGTTCGACTCTTTTGAACTGATACTTTGTTGCGCCTCAGTCATGGAGAGCCCGCTACAATCCTTCGTCGCGCTTAGTCTCATCTCAAAATAATCTGACCAAACTATTAAAGACTTCGTGCCCCTGGCACTAGGATGGAGGCTTTTTAGCGGTATAAGGTTAAAGCGGAAACATTATCCCTACACTTATTCCAATACGCCTGCTTTTAAAGCTAATCTCTTTCGTGTCTCCTGCTGCTTCTGGTCGAAGGTCATTTATACCCAGCATATATCGACCATCCAGAAAAAGGCTGGGGCCTCCTAGATTTACACTTAGACCTGCCCCAAAATGTGCGTTGAAGTTTATTCTTGAAACGGCAAATTCATCCGCTTCCACGGCATCAGCATTAAAACCATCTTGGACAAATTTGGCTGTGAATTCATTGTATGTATTTTGATTCAGCAATTCTATTCCATTTGCCAAGGTGGAGATTATGGTGCTTTCAGAATTTGACTTTCCATTAAATCCAAACCCTAAAGAGGGCCCTGCCAGCACATGAAATTTGAGTACATCATTGCCAAATTTAAGCTTTGCTAGCAAGGGAATTTCAAAGGTGGTAATCTTATACCTGATTTCCGCAGCGGTTACCGTGCGGATGGCTAATTGGGTCACATCAGTATTGAGGACTTGGCGTGCGCCATGTGTTCCAATCATAAGTTCAGGCTGAATGGCGAAAATCTCCCCAATTTTGATTTCGACTGGCACCGCGATTTGAAATCCAGGAATATGCTCTGGTGCAGGCTCGCCATCCTCCAGCGGGTTTTTATCGAGCGTGGTGACGAGTATCCCGCCTCTGAAACCCAGGCTAATTTGGGCAGCGGCGGTTTGGCAAAAGCTAAGCCCTAAAACGGCTAAAAAGAGTTGAAGACTAGTTTTTATGGTCATGTTCAAAGTAGAATTAAGCGTAAAAGTATCGGCAATATACTGCCTTTGGCTAAACAGGGTTTTTCAAAATAACTTTTCACAAAAATACATCCAAAGTCCTGCTAATTTTGCGCGACAATGACCTTCGACATCACCATTCCTGTGCTCAATGAAGCAGCTACGCTAGACCGCCAAGTGCGTATGCTTCACGATTTTTTGTGGAAGAACTTTCCCGAACCCAAGCAATGGCGTATCGTCATTGCCGACAATGGCAGCACAGATGATACGCGTCATATCGCAGCTGCACTTTGCGATGAGTTTTCAGAAATCCAATTGGTTCGAGTGCCTGAAAAAGGGGTGGGACTTGCCCTGAAAACCTCCTGGACGCAGAGTAAAGCCGACATTGTGGGCTATATGGACTTGGATTTAGCAACTGATTTGCGGCATTTTCCACAAGCATTTCACGCCTTGGCTACCGAAGACTTCGACCTGGTTTATGGCACGCGTTTGCATAAGAAATCACGGGTAGCAGGCCGTACCCTTAAGCGTGAAATCACCTCCCGAGTATTCAATTTTATGCTCAAAATCTACCTTGGCACTCGTTTTTCAGACGGAATGTGTGGGTTCAAATGGCTACGCAGGCAACATGTTGCACCACTCCTGGAAGCTGGAGCGGTGTCAAACGGTTGGTTTTTTAGCACTGAATTGTTAGCCATTGCCGAATGGAAAGGCTTGAAAATCTGTGAATTGCCCGTCGTTTGGACTGACGATACTTCAAGTAGCCGAGTGAACATATTTCGACTCGCCAAGCAATACATCGTGGCGATGCGCATGTTGAAAAAACGTAAGCCCTAATTCAATCCACCAGGTATTTGTATCGTGGGCCTATGGCCATAAACCCTTCCCGTTCATAAAATCGGAGCGTTTTTGGATAATCCTCTCCTGGGGTGGTTACCTCCAGACGCACCCATCCGCGCGCTTCTGCAAGAGATTTGGCTTCATCTAATAGCATTTTCCCCACGCCTTCAGAACGGTAAGCTGGCACCACATAAAGTTCATTGACTACCCCGATTCGACCGCCTGCATATAAGGCCAGTGTTTCCACCAGGGTCAAAATGCCCACCACATCCTGATCATCATCTAAGGCTAAAAGTGTCGAATGTAAATTATCTGAATCGATTTGCAGGAATATTGCGGCAATTTCGGGTGCCGTTGGCGAATGCCCAACCGCTTCAAACAGATCGCCAAGCAGTTCGGAAACTATGTGAGTATCGGCTTCGTCTGCAATTCTAAAGGATATCATAGCATTATATTTCCTGCATAGTTACACATTGTCTGGTAAGGAACGGGCAAATAATCAGACTTTTGCAGCGCAATATGGACACACAAGCAAAGTCATTGATATTGGGTACTGCGCAATGGGGCTGGACCGTCTCCAAAAACGAGGCGTTTGAGCTGCTCGACGCTTGGATAAAAGCAGGCTTTCGGCAGATTGATTGTGCCACCAATTATCCCATCAATAGCAACCCGGATGACTTTCGGGCCGCTGAAAAAATCCTGCTGGAATATGTAAACGCCCACGGCCTACATGATCTCCAGATTACCATGAAGATTGGCAGTCTCGACAACCTTCGCTCCCCTGAAGTGAATCTTGCCCCTTCTTTCGTGCAAATGCTCAGCACAGAATATCTTCGGCTTTTTGGCTCAAATCTCGCCTGTGCGATGTTTCACTGGGACAACCGCGACAAGGTTGCTGAAATTCACGAGTCTCTTGAAGCCTTAAAATATTTACAACAGGAGTATGGCATCCGTCCTGGTTTATCCGGTATTGCAAATCCCGACGCCTACGCGGAGGCAAATGCAGCGCTTGGTCTTTCTTTCGAAATTCAATTGAAGCACAATGTTTTACAATCGGATTTTGAGCGGTACACCCCAATCACCAAGCTCCAATCACCTTTACCCGCCGTAGCCTTAGCGAAGGAGGGCCATCGGCTCTACGCTTACGGTATCAATGCTGGCGGCATCAAGCTGGATGCCCCCTACCCTACTGGCAGCACTTTTTTAGCGCGGGGTGGCCAACCGGAAAAAGTAGCGCCCATACTTGAAAAAATCAGCGCATTTTTGCCCAAATGGAATACAGCATTCGTTCGCCCGCCCGTAAAGACGATGAACCATATCGGGCTGATTTTTGCTGGCCTTCACCCCGGGCTGAGCGGCATATTGCTGGGGGTATCGTCTTTGCCTCAATTACACGAGACCCTGGATTTTTGGCGAAATTTTGAGGTCTTTGATTACGCTGATGTTTTTTCAGCCTTGAAAAAAATACATTTGCAACTTTAAAAGGTAGCATTGCCTTTTCACCTTCCATTGAGGTATCCTACTTTGCATAGAAAATCATGTCTATAAAAAAAACGTCTTCTAAAGCACCTGCAAAACAACAAGCAGCGAAACAGGCCGAGCCGTTAATTCCGACCCGGTTTATTCAACCTGATTTCTGGAGCAAGCACCTTGTACCTGTGCTGGTTCTGATGGTAATTCCTTTGGTGCTTTACGGGATTACACTTGGATTTGGATACCTGCAAGATGACCAGATTTTCATCTGGGATAACGCATTTGTGCAAAAAGGCTTTGCTGGTTTGGCCGATATATTTGGGCATGACAGCCTATTGGGCTATTACAAAGACCCCAAATTGATGCTTGAAGGCGGACGATATCGTCCATTGCCCTTGGCTTCTTTTGCGATAGAAATTGGACTTTTGGGGAAAGACAACCCTGGCGGAGCGCACTTTTTTAATGTCGTGTTTTACGCGTTGACGGGAATTTTGCTTTACCGGGTGTTGATCGCACTGTTCCCAATAAAAGAAGTTGAAAATCTTGATCCTACAGGCGTGGCTCGAGTAAGCCGCTGGTTTTTTAGCATCCCTTTTCTGGCCAGTGCACTTTTTTTATTGCACCCGCTGCATGTGGAAGTTGTAGCCAACATCAAAAGCCGAGATGAAATCTTCGCGCTACTTGGCAGTCTGGGTGCCTTGTGGGCTATGTTGAACTATTTTGACACCCAGGAAAACCGTTGGCGTTGGATTGCAGCCGGATATTTTTTGCTCGGGCTATTATCTAAAGAAAATACAGCGACTTTTTTGGCCGTCATCCCGCTTACCGTGTGGGTGTTTTCAAAACTTCCGCTGGGACGGATCATTTCGGCTTGCCTGCCCATGTTATTGTCCATACTCCTTTTCCTTTTGCTCCGTGCTTTTGCCTTGGATGCCCCGATTCCACACCCTGATGAATTGGTGCTGAACCCATTCTTTGGTATGGCTGCTTCAGAGAAATTCGCCACTATTTTCTTATCCTTGGGCTGGTATTTGAAACTTTTATTTGTGCCACATCCGCTTACCATTGATTATTACCCCTATCATGTGCCAAAGGTAAGTTGGTCTGATTGGCGTGCACTAAGCTCCTTGGTGGGTTATTTGATTATGGGTATTTGGGCGTTCCGTCAACTCAGAAAAACACAAGACCGGGCCGCGTATGGCCTTTTGATTCCCGCCTATTGCATCTTGTATTTCCTGTTGACGATCAGTGTTGTATCCAACGTTTTTGTGCGCACGAGTACTTTCCTGAACGAGCGCTATTTGTTCATGCCTTCTGTCGGCTTTTGCATTTTGGTGGCATGGTTTATTGCCAGGAAACTTCCCGTACTCCTGCACAAATCGGCGAACCAGGCCAATCTGTCCAGTGTGGTTTTGGTCGGTGCCATCGCCATTTTGTTCAGTTTGGGCACCTGGAATCGGGTTCAGGATTGGAGCGGCGATGGCAGTGGCTTGGTAAAATCAGCTGTTGAGGTGTCGAGTGGTAGCTATCGAGCCAATTTTTATTACGCTAACATGCTGTTTCAAAGCAAATACCCGGCCCTTGAAAAAGCCACTGATACGGTGACGGTAGCTGAAAGAAATGCCTTGCTAGATCAAGTCGAACCCTACCTTAATCGCTCCTTGCAAATCAATCCAGGTTACCGTTTGGCTGCTCCATTGAAGGTACAAATTGCTGTGGCGCGGTTCAATCAAGACAAAGACCTGGATAAATTGCTTAAAGACCTGGAACGCCTGATTCAAGGTCAACCTTTAAATGGTGAAATGCTGGTGATGGCATTAAACGTGTTAAAGTCACTCAAAGGCAGTGACCCGAACATTTATAACTTCTTCTGCCATCGGGTAGGGTACAATTTCTATTTCGTGAAAATGCATGATCCAAACGGAGCATTGGAATTCCTAAATCTAGCCATGGCAAATTATCCCCTAGACAAAAATACGATGCAAGACCTAGTTCAGGTTTATACCGCGCTGGGCAATCAAGCCAAAGCATTAGAAATGCAACAGCTGATGGCCATGTAGCTCGAAATTCACTTCGACCCAGATTGTAGCTCGAAATTCACTTCGATCCAGATTGTAGCTCGAAATTCATTTCGATCCAGATTGTAGCTCGAAATTTATTTCGATCCCACTTGTAGCTCGAAATTCATTTCGATCCAGATTGTAGCTCGAAATTTATTTCGATCCCACTTGTAGCTCGAAATTTATTTCGATCCAGATTGTATGGAGAAATAACTGGTTAGC